>JAERSV010000007.1 GCA_016845345.1 Methanobacteriota archaeon | reverse complement strand
AAACTGAATCCAAGTTTTTTGAGGGCCTTACTCATCTCTGTGCTAATATCTGTTACAGCAGTGATTTCATCCATGGATTTGCGTTGATTTACAATAGGTTCACCATCAACAAAATTCCAAAGAAAAGCGGCAAAAGCATCTTCATCATCACCAAAATGTTCAACGAAAGTTTTGGCATTATTGATAGCAGAACGAATCTTAGCCTGATTTCGAATTATCCCTGCATCCCCCATCAATCGCTCAACATCATTATCATCAAACGCGGCAACCTTAGCAGGATCAAAGCCAGCAAAGGCTTTACGGTAATTTTCACGTTTCTTGAGAATAGTTATCCACGATAGTCCAGATTGTGCACCCTCTAGGACAACTTTCTCAAATAACTTACGCCCATCTCGGTTTGGTCTTCCCCATTCCTCATCATGATAAGCAATGTAAAGAGGGTCTTTGGTAGACCACGCGCACCGCGTTTCTTCAGTCATTAAGAAAACGGATTCAGTCTTGGGTTTTTGTCATTCCGCCTTGTTTGACGGGATTCGAAATCATCAATTATTTTTGACTTCGTCTAATGTATTCAGAGTAGTTACCCGGCCAAATTTTGAGACTCCCATCGCCTTTTAATTCCCAAATAGTGTCACAAACTTGGTCCAAAAACCATCTATCGTGACTAACTGAAATTATTGCACCGTCGTATTCCTTTAGTGCTTCCTCAACAGCATCAGCAGCATCTGTATCAAGGTGGTTTGTCGGCTCATCAAGTAACAGCAAATTATTCTCTTCCAATAGTAATTTGAGCATAGCAACCCGCGCTCTTTCCCCGCCACTTAATTTGCTCATTTTGGTCTTGACCATCCCCGGAGTGAACTGAAACTGGCCTAGCAGTGCACGCAAGTCACCGTACGGCATTTTTGGTTTCATTTTCTGAATCTGCTCTTCAGGTGTGAGTGCAAAATCGATGTTTCTGTGGTCTTGATGGAAGTATCCGGTTTGTACTCCTGGTAGGACTTCTAACTCCCCCGAATCGAGTTTTAATTCCCCCATGATTAGTCGTAATAGTGTTGTTTTTCCAGCGCCATTTGGGCCGACAACTCCTATTTTTTGACCCCGGCAAACCCCGACAGTAACAGCATCTAAGATTGGTCTTTCAAGTCCTTCAAAGGTGAGGCTTGCCTTACGAAAATCAAGCACATCTAAACTGCTTTTTTGGGTTGAAGAAAGGTTGAATCGTAACGCCTTCCGCTGTCTTGGTTTGATCGACTTCAACCATTTTAATTCGCGTTGTGAACGCATTATCATGTGGTGTTTTTGGGAAATTGATTTATCATATTTATTTGCCCTTTTCATTGATTGTAAAGCCCCAGTGACCCGTTTAATCTCTTTAGTAACTTTGTCAATTCTCTCATCTAAAGTCTGTAAAAACAATTCTTTTTGGGCAATGTATGCACTGTAATTTCCAGGGTAACCACGTAACGATGTATTGTGTACCTCAACAATATTATTACACACTCTATCAAGGAAATACCTGTCGTGACTTACTATCATCAGCGCTCCTTTAAATTCCATCAAAAACTCCTCTAACCAATCGAGTGTTTGTAGGTCAAGATGATTGGTTGGCTCATCCAAAAAGAACACATCAATTTCTCCCAATCCAACAAGTTGTCGAGCCAATGCAACCTTTGCTCTTTCTCCACCTGAAAGTTGTGAAATTGAAATATCCAGTGGGTGGTGTGCCAAATCTAATGCTTTGAGAATTTCTTTGGCGTGCCCAGCAGCATCACCACCACCCGAGCGAGCCATCAAACTCTGCAGTTCTTGGTATCGATCCATTACTTGTTGCCATTCGCCGTCGTAGAACGAAGGGTCAGCCATTGAAGTTTCAATGGCGGCAATTTCATCTTCGATTTCTTGGAATTGCCGACCCCGGCGATTCAATTCTTCTTCTAATGTTGCATCTTCCTCAATGTCGCGAACTTGAGTTAAAAACGCTATTCTAAGCGCTGGAGCGAAATTAATGTCACCAATATCTTGGTCTTGATTTGAAATTGTTCGCAAGAGGGTAGTCTTTCCAGAACCATTGTGGCCGACCACACCAATGCGGTCACCCTCGTCAACCCTGAGCCCTACACCCTCCAAAACATGGAGAGAGCCAAACGACTTGTGCACATCGTCCAAACGAATTAGTTCACGTGCCACTCAAAACCCCCATCTCTAAAGCGAGCCCGAGAGCCACCCCTTCAAGGCTCCACCGGTTCTAGAATCGTTAATTCGTTTTTAATCAAGATAGCAGAGAACACTTTTGTATCATTTACAACATGCTTAAAACATTTACAATTAATCCCTGACTATGAAGGGTTACACACTCTCCGTCGGTTTAATGATGGCGATAATGCTAGGTTTACCCACTGTATCAGCAGAGATACCTTTGCAATCTGAGACTCCTTGTACTCAATCTCTGATTGTAGAAATAATTGATAATCAATCAATTTCTTTAGATTATGGAAATCTCAAAGAATATGATGATTGTTCATTAATTGGGGAAGAAACGGAATTCATGCTTTTTTACGATGATGGATATCAAATCATTAGCTCACAATTATCATCTGCTGGTAATTTTCCTATAATAGTCAACCAATTATTTTTTAATCAATTTGGTAATTATTTTATCTGTCCAATATATTCTACTTATCCAACACATGGTTTAGGTTGCTCACTCCCATTTTCACCTCTTAATCCTACGATACCAACATCTGATTGTTCATTAGTTGGAAGCACTGAATTATACACAGCTTCAACAATGGGTGCACTAGCACTTTACGGGATGTCTAATACTCATAGAAACAATCCTGTCCCAAAATGGAACCGAGAGTGCTTATTTCCGATTTATAATCAAATAGCCAATCAGTCTGCAAGATATGGTATTGATGTAAATAAGGATGATCTAACCAATGAAGGAGTGCCAAATAATATGTCATTTTCAGAAGTCTGGCAAGTCGCTTCCGTTATCCGAGGCATTGACCATGGTGGCACTTTTACTCATTTAGATACAAATATTTATTCCATCTCTGATAATTTTTTAACCGACGAATCAAATTGGTATTCAAGTTATCAAAATTTGACATATTCCCCATCATATCAGGGTAGAAATATGAATTTGGGGAAATGGCAGTATTTAGAACAACATTTTCTCCATAAATATTATGATTCTATGAATAGTAATAAAACAATTTCATTGAAATCTAATTCATTTTTTAAAGAAAGCGAATTCAATGGAATATATGATGCAACAATTCCCCCTAATTCTCCGCCACTACCTCAACTCCCATCTAGTTACCAATCTTTACCGAGATCAAAAGCAATTCAAGTTTCAATTGTTGGTGGGGACAATTTGAGTACTCCTGGGAATTGTGACGAATTGTTCATGAGCGTAAATTCAAACATAAATCCGGGTGCACTTATTATGAGGGGAAAAATGAACAACGGCGAACACGATTTGAAAAATTATCGAACGACATCTGATTGGCATTCTTATTATTCATGGATTGATTTAAATCTAACCAGTCGATTCAACACTTCAACGAATTATTACAGTTCCCCAAATGGGTGCTACGACATTGGGGATGGGGAAAGAACGATAACAACTTATGTGAGAATAAATATTATGTTTTACGATGGAACAAACACGGTAAACCCCGATAATTATCGACCAAAAACACAGAATGATTGTAAAAAAACCGGTGTAACATATTCAATACCACCACAATCACCGAAACCAAATTGCAAAGAACCGATGGCGATAATAGTTGCTGGCGGCGCTGAAGGCTTCCGCGAAGTGTTTCATTATCAGAACCAATCAACACATTCTGCTGTAAATCATATTAGTGGCGAGTCTCAAAAATATTATGTTTTGATTGATGTGGCTGCAAATTTGTATGGTGAGGGTAGAGTATTAGATTCCGAAACAGTGTATTTTAGCTATATTGTTTATGTAATTTGAGTTGATATCATTGGGTAAAAGAAAAGTAATTGCAGTACTTATATTCTTCTTAGTTCTGTTATCAGCTTCTTCATCATTATCAATTTCAACACCACCCAAAGAATATGGAACGATTGTATCAGAAAAATCAGAAGGCTCACTGTTATTAATCGCATCAGGTAATATTTCATCAGTAGAGGCTAGAATGGTTTCAAGTACAGAAGCAATAATAAAAGTAGAAGTATGGAATTCAAACTACACATTAAATGACCAAGTATTTTTGAATTCATGTGATGAAGGCGAAGTTGAAATTGTAATATTTATGTATCACGTTGAAGATGAATCGTTTACCACCTTGTATCATTATTGTTCCGAAAATTTGAATGTCGCACTAGGAATTGCGAAATTAATATCTACAAATGATAATTCGTTGTTTTTTTCGTTAATCCGACTTGGAAATACTTCCTTTTATTCGTTAAATTACACTAATAATTTAACTGTGCCAGAACTAAAGAATTGGATCAGCAGCGATTCTAAAAATGCCACATTAACTATTGATCATTCTTATTCAATGGAACTTAATTTAACGATGATGTCATTGTACGTCTTACCATCTGTTGGTGAGGATGGATATTATTCCGACGATGGTTTCGTTTACACATATAACCCAATTAACATAAGTCATAAGTCAAGAAATTTCAGTACGGTAACCAATTCATATTCACATCTTATTTATGACAATACGAATAACACAATATTATCAATAGATAGAAACTCATCTTTAATTTATATTGAATTTGGGGATGAATTATATAATTTCGATTACTTCTATTCACATGATAATAGTAGATATCATTTTGAATCAATGACGAATTTGATTGGGGTAGAGAGAAATATTTCAAGCTGTCGGATGGAGACATTAGGTCCATCAATTGAACGGTTTGATGGGAAATTGATTGGTAGTGTAAGATGGGAATATTATGATGAAGACTTACAGACCATGATGAGAATTGCATCCCCGGCAACATGTTCTCTGAAAGGAACTGATTCAGTAATTGATATTCAAAATTGTGTCATGGGTTCACATTTTGTTTTTCTTGGGGACAACAAGTATTTTGGTTCATACATATATAACGAAAGTGTCTATTCAGAACTTCAAATATCTGGTCAATATTGTATATTATCTGGATTGAATGTAGAGTCATTAAGTTACAAATACCAAGGCAACTTTATCCTTCAGGATTACACCCTTTCTCAATTTGGTAGTCTTGCATCATTGGGGCTATTAGGTGATGTTCTTGTTCACCAACCACAAGAAATCAATCTCACGTCAGACACATTTGCTAGTCATTTTTTCATCTATCAATTTGATTAAATAAGAATTAAACACGTGGCCATTTTCAAGCGCTTACAACATCTTCTGTTGTGATGACATTCAGTGACCCGCCACCCGCGAAGGTGGCGTAAAACAGATAATTTCCTGACGAATGGAATACTATTGGTAGTGGAGTACCTAAGTCAGTTGCAAAAGATGTAACATCTCCTTGCCAGCCTTGAGGCTGGCTAATATTTTCAGTAAAATCAATTTGCACAATTTCATGACCGACAGGAATTACTGCATTCCAAGAGCCAAAAACAGTAGCATAAACAGTATATTCACTGCCAGGAAAAGTCGAAATTTCTGGCCGCACAGCCATTCCATTCAGACTACTATGCGCGGTCCAAGTTGCTACCGGCCCGATAGTTCCAGCAGGAATAGGGTGTTCTGGGTCATCCTCGGGCCAACCATAATCTTCCCCGGCGATTAGTAAATTCACCTCTTCAAGTGGATGGTCTCCCTCCCAGTCACGCCCATTGTCGCTGAACAGATAACCGAGTCCCCCTACCCAGACCCCGTCGTAGGAGTTTCTCACCCCCGATGCCAAAATTGCATTTTCCCCAGTTTCTGGGTCAACCCAAAGTAGTGCCGCATTACGCTCGTCCTCTTCCTCACACACGTTACAGGTTGAGCCCACATGCCAGACTAGTGTGCCATTTCCTAATTCGTTGACTGCATTTGTTTGGTGATTTCCAACTGGTACTTCATCAATCAAAACCCATCTTTCATTGGATTGTATTGAATCCATCCAAGTGGTATCCGGGCCGGAGTGATTGATTCTTGTGAGTCGGCCCAAATCCGATACGACGATGAAATCCTCATCAAAATGAATTCCATGTGGTTGAATAAAATCTTCAAGCCATGTTGTTGTTGAAACCAAATTCCAAGTGGAATTAATTGTATTGAAGTCAAACTCGAGCGCCACGAGTCTGCCTTCATCGCGGTCACAAACGATGAGTACATCTGCTTCAGCCCATTCAAGACAAGCCGGTCCACCCAAATTTTCGCTCACCAATTCAATTGAGTATCCTTGCTCAATTTTTGGGTCAACAAATTGGGTATAGGGTAGTAAATGGCTGAAAATCAGCATCACAATTAGTACTGCAACCATTATGGCTGGAAACAAAATTCGTCGACTACTCCTCTCAACCATCAAAGTTTGAAGGGGGTGGCATAGTTGTTGATGGTTTCTGAGATTCTTAACAACTGATTGTACTTGGCAACTCTGTCAGTTCGGCACGGTGCTCCTGTCTTGATTTGGCCTGCATTAGTGCCGACAGCTAAGTCAGAGATGGTGGTATCTTCGGTCTCACCAGAACGATGACTGACGACTGTTGTGAAATCAGAATTCCAAGCAGTCTGCATTGTTTCCAAAGTTTCAGTTACGCAACCAATTTGATTCAATTTGATGAGAATTGAATTTGCTGAACCAGCATCAATTCCGCGTTGAAGTCTCGCTTGTTGAGTGACAAATAAATCGTCCCCAACGACTTGGCAACGACCTCCATCACGTTTGGTGAAACTATCCCAAGAAGCCCAATCATCTTCGTGAAACCCATCTTCGATTGAGAGAATAGGATAGTCGTCAAGCCAGGAGGAATAAAGTTCTCCTAACTGTTGTCCAGAAATTGCTTTGCTATCAATTTGGTATTTCCCCTCTCGGTAAAATTCGCTCGCCGCGCAATCAAGCGCAATTCCGATTTCTTCGGTTGAATACCCGGCTCCTTCTATGGCTTTGACCATGTAGGACAGCCCTTCTTCGTTGGCCGGTAGGTTTGGAGCAAAACCCCCCTCGTCACCCACACCACCAAGCAACCCATCTTGTTTGAGCGCACCCTTGAGCGCGTGGTAACATTCAACCCCAGCCCTGAAAGCGGTAGGAAAATCGTCGAAACCATGTGGTACAACCATGAACTCTTGCACATCAACATTCGAGTTTGCGTGACTACCCCCGTTGAGAATATTCATCATCGGAACGGGAAGCGAAGGCTCTCCCACACTTCCGTCGGTCTTGGTAGCGAGGATTCCACCATTAGCAATATGTTGCCAAAGAGGATTGCCAGCCAAGTTAGCAGCCGCATTTAGGCAGGCCATGCTTGCACCAAGGATAGCATTGGCTCCGAATTTAGATTTATTTGCGGTCCCATCCGCAGATATCATTGCAGCATCTAACTCGCTTTGGTCATTTACATCCATGCCGATTAGAAGGTCACGAATCGGGCCGTTGACATTGGCAACGGCCGCATCAACTCCTTTACCTACCCAGCGTGATTTGTCACCATCACGGAGTTCAAGCGCTTCGTGAACCCCAGTAGATGCTCCACTGGGAACGATTGCTCGCCCAGCCATTTTGTTAGCAACAAAGACATCGACTTCTACTGTTGGATTTCCTCTGCTATCAATCACCATGCGGCCGCGCAGGTCGCTGATTGTGTCTCCCATCACTCTCGCCTGTAACTAATGACACCCAAAGCGGTTGGATAATCTTACGCATGAATCAGTTGAGCCAACTTAACCAGTTTGCAACTTCGTTTTGGATGGTTGGCACTTCATGCTCCTCCTCACAACTAAGAATATAGCACAACTCTTCACCTCTTGGAGATATAGAGAAAAGTTCGGTTGAAAAGATAGGGCCCTCCTCCTCTTGTTCTGGATTATTTCTCTTATCATCGACGAAGCAATGAACCATTCCTCGTGGGTAATGTTGCATACTTGCTTCTTTAGGATCACAAACAACAACGCTTTCGTTTAGGAAAATAACTGCACTCCCATCTTCAGGGTTGGTACTATGGCCACGGATTTTGCAACCCTCTAACATAGTGGCGACATCAACATTGTACCATGAGATGTGGTTTTCACAAGTTTCTAAGTTGCAGACTTCATCAAGAAATTCCTGCACCCGCAGTTGACTCAAAGCCGAGTCTGAACCACTTTGCATGACCCATCCAACGGCTCGGCCCATTTGAACCCAATGATGAGTTTCACAATGTTAATTTCTCATTTTTTCAAAACAAATCTTTTAATTTTATCAAAATTTATCATAAAAAATATTATTTGAGAAATAAATTTCCTCCCCAATCCGGTAAAAAGCACCGAATTACATTCAAAAGAGCGCCACATCATAGGATTAATATACGAAATGCGGAAGGCCGGCCACATGAACACAGATTCGACTGACCGCGCTCTTCTCAGCGCATTAAGAGATAATTCCCGAACCTCATTTGTAGACCTCGCCAAAGCGACTGGTGTCTCTGAGCGCACAGTTCGTACGCGTATGAAAAAACTTGAGGAAGATGTAATTCAACGGTACACAATCATTGAGAGAGGGGTTGGTCTTTCTGCACTTGTACGAATCAAGTTAGGACCAGGTACCGAGGTAGGTACTCTGGCTGGAGAGTTCTCCATGTGGGATGGCGTGCTTACCTGTTACGAGGTTGGTGGGGGGCTTGATGCTGATCTACTTCTGATAGTCTCAGTTTCTGATACCCATGCTTTGCGCGAACTCCTTGATCGAATTTGGTTAACAGCGCCAGATGCGGCAGTTGTTGAAACTCATACAACTCTAATTATAGAGCAATACTGATTTCAAATTTTTGTGCCTCTTGCACGAATGACGTGGAAACAAACCTGCACAGGTTTTTCCAGACTAGAAAGTCTTGATAAGGAAAATGAATAGCCAAGGGTGGGGAAAATTGAGGAAACAAGACGGCAGAGGTTTTTCATAACCCTTACCAACCTCAGTGTAATTGATGGCAAGAATTAGGTCAGCAATCTTGCTATTAGCGATTTTATTGTTGATTCCACCAATTTCACAGGCTGAAAAAACTGACAATCCAATTTCAAATGATTTCATGCAAGGTGCTGTCAGTGTAACTTGTACTCCTGCCGTAATTAAGATTGATGTCAGTCCTACAGGAACTGGAACCGGCTTAACTAATTGTACTGCAACAAATGATAACCCAGCAATAGTGTCGATTACTATTACAATCTCTGCGGGTGGCTTGGAATTTGATGCGCCTTCATCATTAGATATTCTACCACTGTCTGAGGAAGTGTTTCAGATTTCAGTTAGAGCAGAGTTGGGGATGGCTGAAGGCTCTAGGTCAATTACTGTGACAATCCGTGAGTCTGCAGTAAATGGTGTTCCGTTACTAATCACAGCACCACCGCGTCAATACTCTGTAATGGCGACAATAATGCAATATTCTGACTTAACATCAACTCAAGAAGTTTCGGAGATTTCACTTGTTGGTGGTGAGTCCTTCACACATCAGATTCGGGTTGAAAACACTGGCAACGCATATGACAGGTTCAATCTATATATTCTCAACGATGAGTCATCTCTGCAAGAATTAGGAATTGAGATTGACATATTAGAAGAGAATAAAAGCGTTGAAGTAGCACCAAACGAGTCCGCAGCATTGAATGTGACAATTTCATTACCAACATCTTGGATTTCTTCTCCCCAAGAGGTAATTCTTGAATGGTCGGTTTCCAGCGAGTATTCAGAGTTTAGTGAAGAAGAAATTAACTCAGTCAATCTCTCAACTCAAGTCAATCTTTTCCCTTCTTTCGGAATGGCTGCGATGGGTGTGACTTCTCCGACTGTGATTTCAATAATTGCTGTAATCGCGTTAGGCGCGCTGGTAGGTGCTGCAGTTGTTGTGGTTCGCAGGATGAAAAGCGACACATCGTCTCCACTCAAAGATGGTGGGGGAAATGAAACAGATTCAAATGATGAACCAAACGCTGATGCGGGCTCGAATTCAGCAATAAATTCTGATCATAATTCAGGTGATAATTCAGGCTCTAACTCCAATGAAAATTCCGGAACAGATGTCTTAGACGCGGAGCTAGTTTAAGGTTGAAATTGGTTTTCAAACCCAAGCAATTTATTTTATCCATTGCGGATATTTAGTCATGCAAATAGCAAACTCGTCGCTTTCTAAATTTTCGTTTAGCCAAGTGTGAACATTAGCCCAATTTTGAGCATCGAACCATTGTCTATCATGATTAGCAAATTGTCTTACGAAAGGAAAAATTGCGTCGCTTAATGTGGTTGAAATTGAGTTGTCAGCGATTTTTTCATTTAGTTCAGAGAGAAATTTAGCGGCCGCACTTCTGTGTTCAATGCAGTCAACATTTTCATAGCGATTTGGATATTTGTATCTATCCAAGTGAAATTTGAATTCCTCATCATTTTTTTGAATCCACATTTTTTCATCTTTTTTTAATTCCCAATTAAGTGCATACTGCATGATTTCAAGGCTTTCTTCAATCACTGTTCCATCAGTCAATTGCATGACAGGAACCGTACCCTTTGGTGAAATCTCCATCATATGGTTTGGCCTGTCTCGTAACAATACTTCTCGGTGTTCAACTTCGGTATTTGAGCGAATTAATGCCATCCTAGCACGCATTGCATAAGGACAGCGTCGGAAGGAATACAAAATCGGTTTTCCCATATTTTATCCCCAAATCAAATGCTCTCTAACCAGTTTGAGATACGATCGAGGCCTTCATGCAGAGTGGCTTCATCACAAGCATACGAAATTCTGACAAATCCTTCACCACCATCAAGTAATCCACCAGGAATCATTTGCACCCTTGCTTCACTCAGCGCTTTAGTTGCAAAAGTGGTGGAATCCATCCTTGTCTTAGAAATGTCAACAAAGCCGTAGAATGCTCCTTCTGGCTCAGGCATTGAAAGCCCATCAATAGCGGCAATTCCATCCATCAAAATTTGCCGCCTCTTCAAGTATTCTTGTTTGAATTCTTCAACAGCATCATCAATTTCAGATGTCAGCGCGGCTAAAGCGGCATCCATCAAAAATGAAGGAATATGGGAACAAGCATTAGCTTGCAATTTCCCCATTGCTTGCATTACTTTTTCAGGCCCGGAAACAATCCCGATTCTCCATCCCGTCATGGCAAAAGACTTCGACCAACCAGTAATTACGATAGTTCGCTCACCCCCTCCTTCAAGACTCGCTGGTGAAAGGTGGTCCCACCCAGACCAGTTCAGGCGGGCGTAAATCTCATCCGAGATTAACCACAAGTCGTGTTTTTTGGCGATTTCCAAAAGTTGGGTGATTTCCTCCGGAGTATAGACTGCCCCCGTTGGGTTATTGGGTGAATTTATCACGAGCATTTTGGTTTTGTTAGTGATAGCCGCTTCAATCGCATCGAAGTCGGGGTGGAAATTTTCTTTGTTGACTGGAACGTGGATTGGCTTTACTTGTAACATTCGGCATTGAATATCATATGAAGGCCAGGCTGGTGCTAGTAGTATGACCTCATCTCCCGGCTCACAACAAACCATGAAAGTGTAAAGCAGGGCTTGCTTTGCTCCCGGCGTAATGATAACGCTCTCTGTTGTTGCGGGGATATCGTAACGCTCACGAAGGCGGTCAGCCGCGCATTCACACAGTTCTAGAGAACCTTCTGAGCGGGTATATTTCGTATTCCCTTCATTGAGAGATTTAATGGCGGCCTCAACGATTGGTTGGGGTGTATCAAATGCCGGTTCACCTACTGTCCAGCGGATTACATCAGCAGGCGGAGCGGCCAAAAACGGTTTAATTCCAGCCGGTAAATTGACGAAACGCTCAGCGATGTCAACCATTCAATCATCTCCTCAAACCCGACTGGTGTGGCAGGGGTGCTTTAGCGAGCAAGTGGTCTTGAAAGAACTTGCCGCCACAATTATTCAATGTAACTCGCAATGCAATTCTTTGCTCGCGTTGAAATAGTATCTCTTTTTCGGCGACAATACGAAGCGTCGGTAGCAAAGCCTGGTTACGCGATGGACTGCAAATCCATTTTACAGGGGTTCAAATCCCCTCCGGCGCTCCAAACCTGTTTGTTTTAATCATGAATCAAGTTTACTCGCCTTCATCCCACGCGTGAACCTTTTGGTCCGAAATTTGGGATTTTTCTTGGCCTAATTCATTTTCATTAACCAAATCTTCATCAGTCACTCGAACCACATTCATTCCCAAAGCAACAATTCCATCCGTTGTCATAGGTTCTTCACGTTCAGGTAAACTGCCAGCAATTCTTGTGAAAAGATGGTATTCACCTACATTACCCACTTGTTGCTTTGCTTTTCGTCGGTCTTTGAACAACATTTTGATGGTTCTCCCCAATCTTTCCTTAGCCAAATTAAGTTGTACAAATATTGGAAGGTTAGCAGAAGCACTACGCCACAAAAACAGTCGACAAAATCTCCGTCGTGCTGGTTGAATTCTAAACCCACCTTTCGTCAAACTTGTGGCAAGTGCTGCTGACCGAGTGAAGGAAAAAATCAGAGGGGGTGAATGGTCACCCAATGCTTGTCCTGATACAATGGGGTCTTGTGCAGCGCGCTCTAAAGAAAGCCTCACCAACTCGTGAGATAACCCAATCCCACGTTTTTCAGGATCGACGATTAAAGTACACAATTCCAACGCCCCACCACAAGGTCGTAATTCACAGTGTGCGGCAGGGCGAAACTCACCAAATAAAGTGACATGAGCACACTTTTTCAGATATTCCTCCTCTTTTTCTGCACTAGATTTGGGTGGCCGTAAATCGGCTTCTTCCCCTAATAATCTCAGCAACCATTCGCCGGTGCCTTCTTGCTCCATTTATTCCTCACCTTCTGTTCTGCTTTGAACTAATGAATCTGGGCCTAGTGGCACATTTAGCGGCTTCCACATCGAACGGTGTAATCCAATTCCTTCAACCATGTATTCTTCACCAAAACAAGTCCAGTTTTGAGATTCATAAAATGGGATTGCATGAACTCTTGCTTGTAGGAATCCGGTGCATTTTCCCCACAGTGTGACTGCTTCACTCTCAAGGTTGGCTAAAACAATCGCTGCAAATCCCTTTCGCTGATGGTTTTCAAGAGTCCCCATCTGTCTAATCTGCACTGCCGGGCGTAGTGCTTCAGGGGTAGGAAAATCGTTACCAGACACATCACTGAACCCATGAGACCCTAATGGTAGGAAATCAGGGCAATGGGCTGCGTTTTCATCGTCTGTGTCGGCACAAGCACCAGTAGAATCTGCAGGAATTAAATGGATTCTACCAACTGCAACGACCATCATATCTTCTTCTGGTTCAACTCGGTCCATTTCAATCCAGGCGTGAATAGCCGCATCATCATCGGGGAGTTTTGCGGCACTTGGTGGGAATCCTAACGGCTCTCTTAGAATTTGATAACGCGCCTCAAAATAAGCAGCAGAAAGATTGGCACCGGGACCACTTGAGTGAACACTTGGCTGTGCCATGGGTTGGTGAGAATACCTATCACACATCATTCTGACCCATAAAAGAATCATTCAGATTCGTCACTAGCAGCAATAGCTGCAGCAACTTCGGCACTCACAGTATCATCTTTCATCAAAGCAACTAGGGCGCCATGATAGCGTTCCATTGTGCCGAGATTGGTGTAAAGTGAATTACGAATTAATTCAAATGAAGGCGAGACTTCAACAAGGTCAAGAGCGGTTCTAAACATCACTTCACCTTCATCAACATCCATTTCAAAAGCACCATAAACAGTT
>JAERSV010000006.1 GCA_016845345.1 Methanobacteriota archaeon | reverse complement strand
TCAACTTCAATTGGCTCGGCTTCAGATGGCTCTGACTCTTCGCTTTGTTCATCATCAACTTCAATTGGCTCGGCTTCTTCAGCCGGCGAATCATTGTCCTGACCATCATCAACATTATCTTGTTCTTCCTCGCTCTCAGCATCAGGAGATGAAAACATAGACAGAGCATTGCTTAGTGCAGCAGGTTCTTCTTCACTATCTTCCGCATTCTCAGTTGGTATCGGGCCAAGAGCGTTAAGTGCGTCATCAGTAGATAATGCCGCTTTAGATGTCGGTTGTGGCGCAGGTGCGGCTTCTAGCGCGGATGCAGGTTCTAGCGCCGGTGAACGTTCTGTTGCCCGAACAGGTTGTGGCGCGGGTGCGGCTTGTGCCGTTACATCATTAGCCGCCCCAGAAATCCCTGGAGCAGCCCAATTTTTCACCGGAGGTGAGGCCTGAGATGTTCCGGTTGAGCCGGGACTATTCCAGTCCGCTTGTGGTACTGGTTGAGGCACTGGTTGTCCGGGGGGATAAGGCTGGTCTGAACGTACGAAAACACCCAATGTAGGTGCCGCTGAAGATGAATTTGGAGCAATTCCTGTGCCAAACATGAACGCCGGTGGTGGAGGAGAAGGAGGTGCAATCCTCGCTGCAGGCCTTGGCATAACCCTTGGTGGAGGAGGTACGCCCAATTCTTCTACTGCTCTCTCCTTTTCTTCTTCTGCTAATTCTTCTTCATATTCATTTGCTAATTTCTTCACACGTGAATAAACCACCACGAGTACGATTGAAATGAGTAATGCAATTAGGACTGCACCACCAGCCATAACTTCTGTACTACTGCCAAATTTACCATCGAGTAGAGTGGCTTGAATGTCTATGAAACCAGTTCCTTCTGATCCTTCATAAGTCGCAGTGATAATGTGTTGTTCCCCATCATTTTCAAGATATAGACGCCACCCTAATTCTTCGTCACATTCTGTACGTCCTGCTGAAGAGGTCATTGTCAAATCACAGATTGGGATTGAAATACCGTTTCCACTCACATCAAATCCTCTCACAGTGTAAAGCACAGATTCACCCTGCACTCCGCTATCTGCAATACTCACTTCTAAATGGTCAAGTGGGCCGGGTGTTATGTACACCAAAATGGTGTACTCTTTTCCAGATGCGAAGGCATGTAATTGAGTCCAGTTGACTCCTTCTGCATTGTAGATATAATCTCCATCCCCTCCACTGACTTCGATTGAGCCGAAGTTTTCATCAACTTCCCAAGTTGGGTTGTATGGATGCCATTCACCCATTACATCTAACCCTTCGACATGAAGTGGAAGACTTCCACCTGTGACAACTGTAAGATACCAATCTCCGTCAGTGGTAGTTACATTGAGTTCAATCGGTTCTGACCATCCAACGTGTACACGAATTGACGATGGCCTGCCACCTGATTCTACCTGAATATTGTGCTGTCCTTGAGTAGATGGTGTGAATGTATTATTTCCTACATCTATTGAATCATGCCCAGAAATACCATCAACAGACCAATTAAAAGTCGCATCAGGGATGATGTTTCCATCTAGGTCTGTTGCGATCGGATTCAATTGCAACACCTCTCCGGTTTCAAGATTTGAATCGTGTCCATCTACGGAAATTAATGAAATTCTGCCAACTCTAACATCTAAAATTATTTCATCAGACATGTTTACATGGCCACTTTCAGGCCCATTGTATTCTGCTCGAACAGTCCAATTTCCAACGAGTGTACCATCAAATGTGGCTTGACTTCCGTTACCGGATATCCAAGCATTTGCTTGTGGCGCGAGGGTTGACCAGTTGCCATCAACCTCGAGAAGGTTTCCTCGTAAATCTGCAATTGACATAGTCAAATCAACCGATTCATCAGAGGTAAGAATTGTTCTATCAGCATTAACCACTAAATCTACACCCATTCCCCGACTAACATTGACTTCCCAAGACGATGTGAATCCACCCGTAGTTACAGAAATTGTCTGAACACCAATAGGTCCGGGTGTCCAAATGGCAGCTTGACCAGGCTGAACATGAATTGAAGTACCATCCGGAATTGTCCAATCTGAACTTGGCACAAACATCGTTCCTGAATTTCCTCTGATATCATACTCGGTGACAGTTAATTGTACGACTTCATCAGCACTCAAATTTTCCTTGTTTCCTGATAAATTAATGCTCTGAGTGGCACCAAGAGTTACAATCACTTGTACTGATGCAGTCACATCTCCAGCACATGCCCAAACCGTATGATTCCCAATCAAATTAGGGTAGTAAATTGCTTCCGAACCACCTTGAGGAGCGATGCTACCTTCACTAACACTCCAATCCGGTGTACCACCCAAAGGAATGCCATCCGAATTATACATCGTTGCATTGAAAATCCGGCTTTGGTCTGCTGGCAAAGTAACGGGCCCTGGCGGTAGAATCGTGATAGAATCAGTATTTGCTGGGCCAGAGCAAGTTCGCCCAGCAGCATTTTCGTTTTCTTGACCAACTTCAGTCTGCAATTGTTCACTTAGAGTTGGGACGCAAGAAGTAGAAATCAAAAATAAAATTGAGAGCAAAATAGCAGAGAAATTTGCTGTTCTCATTTTCAATATCTCCATTTTTTTATCTAGCCAGTTTGATGCCATGTTCCATCTGAATCAATATCCCATCGGGATGGATTTCCATCACCATCCAAGTACCAACCTGCTTCTCCTTGGGTTGTACCTGACATTGCCTTCATTATCCCCTTTTCACGCACGTCAGTCCGACTTGTTTGGGTTTCTTGAGGCGCTGGCTCAACCACTTCCTCTACTACTGTTTCGTTGGGTGGAGTGGGTTCTTCGTTGACCGTTTCCTCAATTTGTGCAACCTCTTCGGGTGCAACCTCACTGACTGAAATATGTTCGTGGGATTCTGCATTTGGATTCCTAACACTTTGGTCATAAACCATTTCGTAGGCAGCAATTTGCTCATCATCCCATCCTTGTGTTCTACCCCATTCCCAAACTTGCTCAGTTGTCCATGCAGATTCTCCAATCCCAGTTCCTTGACTTGTCTGGGTATCTGATGTGCTGTTCGTCCACACTTCAGGTTCTGTTTGCGGTATTTGTTGAGGAATAGTTGCAGTAGGTGAGGCTTCGGGTGTGACAGGTGTTGGCGGTTCGCTGGGGCTTGCCATTTGTGGCATCTGTTGATATCCGCCCCACTGTTGTTGAGACAATTGTGGATGCATTTGATTGAAGGCTTGGCGTGCTGCAGCTCTTGCTTTCTTTGATGGCTTATATCCAGCCATTGGGTCGATTGATTTTACCGGTTCATTGACTCCAAAATGGTGGTCTAGTGCCTCTTCCTCTTCTCTGCTTGTTCGGCGTAGTCTCGCTATTAACAGTACGAACAGTAGGACAGCCGCACCAATTCCTGCCCACAGGCTTGTGGCCAAATTTGAATCGCCGAAGGCCCTTAGAGGGTCTGCTGAGACATCAATGTAAGCTTCACCTTGAGCGGTTCCATAAACAACATTAATTCTCTGCTGGGTCCCTGAATTCTGAATAATCATCTGCCAAAAATCACCAGTCGAATGACCAAATTTACCTGCACTGCTCGTTAATTGAACATTGTCTGGATTCAGTGAAATTTTGTTACCGCCATAGTCATAGGCAGTCACTTCAACATCAACGATATCACCAGTCTTAACATTCTCTTTGGCAATATTAACTACAATGTTAACGACATCTCCATGAAGAACTGTTACCGATACTGATCCGTCTGCAAGACCTGATTGGAATTGCAAGTTATGGGTTCCGACTCTAATTCCTCTCAGCAGATATTCACCTGCCCTTGTGCCGTTGGCTAAATCCACACTGTTGTGAGGGGTGGACCAAGTCACATCGCTCCCGAAGTCATTTCCATCAAGGTCTGTAGCATTAATTTGAATGCTCGTAATATTGCCACTTTCTACAATCACACCATTAGTTTCCAAGGCTCTAATTGTGTGGGCTATGCCCGGTTGGATATCAATTCCTAAAGACGCGAATACACCTGCTGCTTCTACTTCAATTTCATGATGACCAGATAAAACAGGATACCAAATTGCATCATTTGTTCTCATTTCTTCGGTTTTATCTGTTTGTGAGCCTTGGTGGATAAAACTCCAATTTAATTGAATGTCATTTAATTGATTTCCATCTTCATCGAAGAAAGTGGGTTCAAAATCAATCCAACTATCTGCTGACACTTGAGAGCCCTCGCCAGCAAGAATAATCTGGGCTAGGGAGCCAGGAATAACTTGCAGAACTAAATGGGTTGAAAAATCATTATTCCCGTCATTATATTCCGCTTTGATTGTCCAATTACCAGCAACAACCCCCTCAAATTGTGCACCGTTGTCAACCGGGCTTAGCCAAGGAGCCGCTTCGGGTTCTAAAACCAGCCAAGCCCCATTTACTTGCCATCGATTCCCTTTGGAATCTTCTGCTGTAAGAGATAAAGGTAAAACTGCATCAGCGCTAATTACTTCTGTTTCAGTAGAAATTAACAGACGGTCCACCGAACCATGTGTGACATTAATTGTGATATTTGACCATTTGTCCTCAACATGAACACCAACTTGCCAAACACCTTCTCGTCGTGGGAGCCATTCAACACCAGCAGGAGTCATTCTGAAGTTTCCATCTTCAGCACTCCAATTTGAAAGCGGGATTCTTACTGGAACAACATTCCCCATTACGTCAAGCCAGTTCACGATTAGAAGAACCGCCGCGTCAGCAGGCTGAGTGCCGTTGGGCGGTATTAATTCGATAGACGAAAGTGCGCCCGGGGTCACCTCAACAAAGGCGTGCCCGCTAGCCCCGCTGGTGCTAGTAGCGTTGATTTGCCAAGTACCAACTTCGCCGCCCGTGTAAATGCCGACGCCATCGACTTGGCCGCTATCCACGTCCCAACTAATTGAGCCGGCCGCTTGGTTTGGTAGTAAATTTCCAAGTCTATCGGTGACAGTGTAAACGATTGGTACTTGTTCACCTGAGGCAACGGATAAATTAGATTCAATCGTAATGTTCGTTGCTGAACCGGCTGATACAGTGATGTCAGCAGTAGCGAATAATGACTGCCAAGTTACTGTAACTTGGTCTGAACCAACCGTTGTAGGTTGATAATATCCAGTTTCATTTACAATCCCATAATCTGAATACCAAGTCAAAGTAGCACTATCAACAGAGTTGCCATTTGCATCAACAAATGTAGAATTAAATTGGAAAAAGTCATCAATTGTTAATTCAACTGATTTTGTTTCCAAATCAAGATTGACAGGCGTTCCCGGGTCAACTTGCAAAGACAAGGAGCCCTGCACTCCTGCAATAGTTGCGGTAATTTCTGTAGTACCCGAAATGTCCGGTGTGAAAAGTCCACCAGAGTCAACTGAACCAGTGTTTGAGGACCATGAAGCCATCCCAGTAGTCAGGTATCCAGTACCACTTCTGCCTTGGGCTTCTAAATTAAGAAGGTTATCTGAATCAATTCTGTGTGGTGGTTTTGGAAAGACATCAACCCATTCTGTTGTGATGGGTAAAGCCGTGACTCCCCAATCATATGTGACATTAAGGCGAGGTCGTTCAGATGAGAAAACATACTCACTTGAGTGGAAGGTTGCCCATTCTTCACCCCATGCTGGGCCGGTCAAGAGTACAGATGCAGAGGGGTCATTTCCATTGATGTAGCGCTCATAAGCAACTTCGACAGACCTTGTGACATCAATCTCAATCCATCCTTGAGAGGTTATTGTCACCTCGTCCATCAATCCACCGGAATCATCGTTCCCCAGTGCCCCTCCGACATTCCAAGAGTTCCAATCTGTGGTATCAGCATCCCAGTCCTCATCATAAATCACCCAACTTCGGATTTCTGGCTGACCACTGAACTGTTTGACATCCAGTGCCAAGGTAGCAGATTGTATTGTCACATTGGTGAACATTCCGGCTTGAGATAATTCAATTCCAAATAATGTATTCCAGCGACTGCTAGCATTTGCTGAGAATCCAGCCTTCAATTCACTATCACTGCCGTAATTGTTTGATGGTTGTGCCGCACTCAACCAAGTATCTTGAATTCCAGGATTTCCTGAAGATCCGATCCAGTAGGAATTTCCTGCCGAGCCGTTGCCAAAATCAGTGTAGTCATCATCGTTTGGTGAAGGTGGTGTTGAAGAATTAAAATTCTCATTATTATCGATTAAATCGTTGTTTTGGACGGCGATTGCCCAAGGGCTAATCACGATGATTGCAATCATCAGGGATATCACAGGGTTGCGGAACATGGCATCGCCTCACCTATGAGGCACGCCTTCATTCATCAAATATCCCCCGATTTGTTGCAGAAGGTGTCTCCTAGGAGACACCTTGGTTGGAATTTGATGGAAATCAGATTTCTACTTAATCTTCCCAAACTTCCCAGTCATCCATGTCAACGGAACGGTACCACCAGACACCCTGGTCATCTTCCCACCATTCTGTGCCATCTTCATCTACTGATATATTTGGATCACTTTCCCCGCCATCAGATTCTGATTGTACTTCTTCTTCAACATAGTCGTCAGAATAGGTTTCAGGTTCGTCGTATTCTCCTTCACTAACGTTGTCATAACTCTCATATTCTTCATAGAATTCTTCGTCATCCTCATCATCAGCCCCGGCTCTCCTGAGTAGAACAACAAGAGTAGCAATCACTCCAAGAACGACCAATGCCAAAAGTCCAGCACCGATATAGTACAGAGTGCCACCTGCCTCAAAGAATCCGAACATTGTTTGTTCAACTTGGACAAATTCTGAATCATACTTTTCCTGTGCTACAACTGTAATTTCTGATTGACCTTCATCAAGCACGTAGATTTGCCATTGAGAATTGGAAACCTTAGTGGTAACGTGGAGTTCTCCGCCGTGATAGACCGTTGCTTCGCTTGGCACATCAATCTCATTTCCAAATGCATCAAAGGCCCGTACATCGATTGTAATGGTATCCTGTTGTCTAACACTTGTGCCCGGACTGATAGTCATATCAAGAGTTTCAAGAGTTGATGGAGTAACAGTAACTTCCCAAGTTCCGCTCAAATCTGCGTATGAGTATTCTAGGGTATAATTGCCCATCGAAGTGCCGTGCCATGAATATTCTCCGACTTCTTCTTCGTCGGTGAAGTCGGTTGCTGGGCTTCCTGACCATTCAACATCTATCGCGAAGACATTTCCATCTGAGTCTGCAGCGGATAATTCGATTGAAATTGTCGCGCCTGCAACTAATGTATTAGCGCTTGGATTCTTGTACAAGACTGATGCCTCTCCATGGCTTACTGTGACTTCTACTATGGTTTGATATGGTCCTGAAATAGCACATATTCTCCATGTGCCTTCTACAGAAGCATCCCAGATGTAGCCGTTATTTCGTAAGGTGTCAGTTAGTTCATTGCCCCAGTTAATGCAGGAAGGTGGTTGTGTAGTTGGGCTATCAGCATCCCAAATGAACCAGCTTAATACATCTGATTCCAACAAATTTGCGTTTTGGTCTCTTGTAATTGGATTCAATGCCAAGGTTTCATCTGCAGTTATTTGTGTTCCGTGTCCAGAAAGCACAATGCTAGCAAGTGGACCTTCCTCAACTGTGAAGGATTGTGAATCAGTCATTGGAGTAACTCCATTATGCATGTAAGTTGCAGTAACCGTCCATGTGCCTACTGTTACTGCTTCAAACTCAGCATATTCAAGAGAGGCAATTAACCAACTCTGGTCGGCCATAGATTCGTCTATTTCCCAGACATCAATTTCGCCAATCCATTCGTTACCATGCTGGTCGTAATTGTATGCATCAATTGATACAGAATCTCCTGACATTACAATCTCACTTGTACCAATTCTTATGTCAATTCCAATTGCTTCTCCATGTGTCACTGAAATGATTATTCTAGTTGTGATTCCTTCTAGAGTCGCATCTATCGTCTGTGTAGCCGCCCCGATTGGAGTCCAACGGACAGGGTCCTCTGCAAACAGAGTACCATTAGATACCACCCAAGCAGTTGCCGGAAGGGTGACATACAACCGATTTCCACGAACATCAATTCTAACGGTGTCAATGGTCAATTCTTCATCTGCTGTTAATGAATACGTAGTTGGAGTTACTTCAAGATCAAAAATCGCACCATGTGTGGTTTCAACATTTTGAACTATTGATAGTCCGTATCCTGTTGTAAGAGTCAGATTCCAAAATCCAACTTTATCAGCAGTATATTCGCCGACTTGAGTAATATTACCATCCTCAACCGTCCAATTCACTGACAAGAGCCGGCTTGGTGTAACTGGATTATCGTGTGCATCATAAGCAGTCCAATTGAAATCTCGAGTTTCACCAGCAGGGATAGACGGGAAACCGGTCATCACAATGTAATCTGGTAGTCCTTCAGTAACACTGATTTGAAGTGATAATGAACCTCCGCTCCACGATACATTCACCCATTGTACCCCAGTGTTCCAAGGCATATAGGTAATTGCTCCTAACGGAGTTGTGTGTGAGTTCCCTTCAGCGATTGAACCATTCGTTACAGTAAATGATAGAGGGACTCCAGGAACTAAATTGCTGTTTGCATCAAGCACATTGAACCACATTGAAACAGATTCATCACTTGTTATTGTTGAAGCCAAAGGCCCTCCAATTAGAGTGGTTGGAATTCCCGGCTGAACAGTGATTGTGTGACTTACAATTACTCTGCCAAAGCGGGCAGAAATTGTCACATTACCACTTTGGTCAGGGGTAAAGTACCCGGTGCTGTTGATGACTCCGTTTGAGGTAGTCCATTCTACACCTCCGCTAATTATTTGATTATCAACATCAAGTAAAGTTGCAGATAACTGCACTGGCGTGTCTGAGGTTGTGGTACTAGGCCCTGTAAGTGAAATATCAAAGACATTGGTGTAATTGAAGGAAAGAGTTGGCCGGTTAGCCACGTTTGAGGCTTCGCTGTGGGAAAAAGTTGCAGTGAATTGAGCTGTCCCTTGGGTTACCGGTTGTGGTGTACCAATCAAAACAACTGAGAATGTCTCATTGACATTTGCGGCTAGAGCGCCGCTGATATCGAGATAGAACCAACCTGCTTGTGAAGTTGCCATTATCCTAACTGTTCCTAAAGCAATTGTGCTACGGTCAGTTCCGGCACCGATTCCAGCAGAAGTCCAATTGTTACCAAGTGATGCTTGATCCCAATTTGCTTGGTCCTCGCGGAAGTTGCTATTTAGCAAGGCATAAGCGGTAATATCCATCCAACCTGAGGTTGGGGCTGATACCGATTCAAGCCAAACTGCAAGACGTCCTGAGTGAGCCCTAGAGTCACCAGTAAGTGGTACTTGGCTGAGGTCGATTTGAATAATTCCAACACACTTTTCACTGCTAGTTGGTCCACCAGTACAACCCTCTCCTATCTTCAGTGCATCGGTTTGGTAGTTCGTCGAAGGGTTACCTTCACTGATGTAGGTGTCATCAACCGTTGGATGATTGAACTCTTCAACATCATCTCCTTCTTGATAATCCATGGTCCAAATATTGTTTCCTGAAAACTGAGTATTTGGGTCTCCAATTCCAAATGCCCAAGTCGATGAACGTGGTCCTAAAATAGAGCCGTTAATACCTTGGATATTCCAATAGTAAACACCTCCTGCTTCCAAATCCCATCCGGGGGTGAAAGTAGCGATAGTTGTAGGTGTAGAGAATAATCCTTGAGTACTGCTTGCATTCCATGAATAGAACATATTGGAATCAGTTGAGTTCCACATTCTAACGATGTATCCTGTAGTATCACCTGCATGATTCCATGTTAGGTTCGGACGAACAGGTGCATCAAGTAGGAAATCATCGTATTGTGAAACCGAGTAGATTACCTGTTGGTCAGTTGGCCATGATAGCACCGGGGTTCCAGGTGGTGCTGTCCCATTTTGGTTGTCAACATAGCCAATTACAAGTTGTGGGCGATAAGCACTGGCACTCGCTTCAGACGATGTGAATTGTAGATATCCAGAGTAATTTGGTGCTTTGATTGCCATTGAAACGGTGCCATTGTGGCCCGCGGCTTGCACTAGTGGAGTAACATCCCAATCGTACCAAAAGCCGCCGAACCCACCCACTGATTGGCTGAGGGTTGATGCCGCAGTGGAGTTGCAATTAGTTGCGAGTGAGAACGAATTCCAAGTATCCGATTCTGAGAACGAATTACATTCGTGTATTCCAACGGTTGCGGTTCCTGATGTAGAATAGCCGGAGCGGTACATCTTCAGAGAAACAGTTGTTGCAAGCATATTGGGTGGGAATGGTAATTCCCCAAGATCAAACTGAATCAATGCTACAGCATCTTGACCTGATTGGAATGGTGAGTTGCCAACCGCAAGTGTTGAGTTACTTCCCTGAGGAGTATTCGTACCGGCATTAGGAGTAGAGTCAATCCAAGTATCTGGGACTGTTGGTAAATTACCACTCGACGAGAACACAGAACCGCGACTCATCGTCACAGTGTGATTACCAAGTCCATCATCACTACCTTGGTCAGCAGGAACTCTAAATTTGCCTCCATCTGTCCAATTTCCTACGTAATCACCAATTATTGGCCGCACTCTCCAATGTAGCCAAGCATCAGCCCAACCAGTCCAGCCGGGTGGTAAGTCTCCTTGAACATCGATTGTATATGAGAGTGGGTTAGTGCCAAAAGTTCCGTCATAACTTAGTGCATTGCTTGAGTCAAGAGTGTTAGTTGTGCTCGCCACGAAACTCGTTTGTGAACTAAGTTGAACTTGCCACGCACTAACATTTGAAGGCGCGGGGTGTGACCATTGTAGAGTCACAGGGTCTCTTGCCGAGGGCCTTTCAGCGCCGATTTCCCACAAGGTTGAGGTGATTGAAGGAACAGGGTTAGTTGCATCAGCAGGTAGCCATTGAGTTCCAATTCGATGGGTGATATTGAGTACCGGCCTCAAGTCTCTGTCTGCTGTGTATTCTGAACTGTGGAATTGTTTAACGATAGTATTCGAGGTACTACTTCCTGTGAAAGCCAAAAGTAGAGTGTCATCACCGCGAATTCTAGCGGCTTGCATCAGTTGGGTAACATTCCATGAATACCATCCTGAGCCAAGTACAGTCACTGAGTCAACAACGCCTCCAAAAGATGGACTAGGCCACGGGATTGTTGCATTCAAATTGTTATAGGTGGCTTGGGATTCTGTGAAATTAGCAAGTAGTGGATGAACAGTCATAGTCATTGAATTGGATGTAGATGGAGAACAACTGTTACAATACATTTCTACATCAGCAGTAATGACTTCCCAAGGGTTAGGAATTGGCAATGAGGAGAGGTCAATTCTCATTACACTCCAAGATTTATGGCTAGTACTGAATGTAGATGGACTTCTACCAGCGTAAAGTGCCTGGCTATTTCCAGTATTGCTATTTGGTTGATATGAATTCAGTGTTGTGTCCCCAAAGGATAGTGGTAGGGATAAACGAGTCAAAGCCCCGCCTTCAAGGACTCTCAAACGAGCATCTGTTGAGTTCACTTCTGAGCCTATTGCGTTGGGCACATCAAAGGTGAAAGTACTGCTTCTGTTACCATAGATATCATCCTTGATAGTTTGCACAAACCATCGTTGATTCGAATCAGTTGCGAAATTAAAACCTGGAGTCCATGTCATATTTATTAAATCAAATCCAGTATCCATTCTACTGTCAAAAATCTGGTATCCATCTCTAACATCATTGCTGTCATTGTAGATGAAAAGTCTCCAGCCGTCTACATTTGATGATGTGGGATGAGTCCACGAAAGTAAAGGAGATTGGTCGCTTCCCAAAGCATGGCCTGAGATATCCCAAGTTATGTTTCCATTTGCTGGGTCTATGAGTGTAGGAGTTCCAACTGAGGCCGAGCCAGTACCATTTCGATACCAAAGTTTCAGGAATGGCCTACTACTTTCCCAAGTATAATCTGCGCTGTAGAACATCGCTTCAGCATAAGCATTGGTGTTAGAGCGCAAAGTCATGTTTACTCTGTTTTCTCCATCGGTAACAGCACCGTGAACTAAT
The DNA here is from genome assembly GCA_016845345.1 of Methanobacteriota archaeon. Lineage (GTDB taxonomy): Archaea > Thermoplasmatota > Poseidoniia > Poseidoniales > Thalassarchaeaceae > MGIIb-Q1. The sequence continues at coordinate 9,144 of JAERSV010000006.1, read as the reverse complement.
TCAGTTACATTGAGGCTAAACCAACTGGATGCAATCGGGCTACCAATGTCGATTAATGGTCCTACGTCCCCACTACCGATTCCTCCTGCTTGACTCCACATTGTCGTAGAATTATTGCTTGCATCTCCAGTCCATGATGCTCCAGTAGCATTTGCATCCCAATTACGAAGTGTTCTGTGAACTGAGATACGAGGCGCATCTCCGCTTGTTGTCGCATTGACTGAGAAAGGCCAAAGATGTAATTCTGCACTGACAATTCTTGCATTATTGGGCTGTGGGAGTTCGCTTAATGGGAATGAAAGCATTGACGATTTAGGACAATCAGAAGAAGTACAACCCACTACTAGATGGCCTGATGAATGATGAGTTGTGTTTCTATTTGCGTTTGCATCTATCCATGTATCAGGGACATTAGGAATTCCTTGGTTTGCTACGGCAGCACCTGGCCTAATGACAATGTAAGAGTTATCAGAATCAAGAGAACCACTCTCAATATTTGGTACTACGAAGTCCCCAATATTACTCCAGTTTCCTAGTTGGTTTGTGAGGGAAGAACCGCGAACACGCCAATGCCAAACGGCACTCGTACTGAGGTTAGATGAAGGGGTGTAGGTGCGGTTAAGTACATCAAAATCATTGATTTGAACCCATGAACGGGCTACTCTCAAGTCATTACTGTTGAACGTGTTAGTGGTGTCCATTTCAACAACCCAGCCATTGGCAGATATACTCCCAGTATGGTTCCAAGTTAGTTCAGGAGTCTTCTCAGGTGCGATCAACATTCCAGTTGTCACAGACCAAACTCCATTGATTGGAGAGGATAGTTGAGGTGGGTCAGGTACAGCCATTGAACCGGGGCTGTAATTGATGACAAGTTCTGGATAATCAGCGGAACTTCCCGCGTTTTCCTTGTCCGTCATTGCTGCTGCTCCAGAGCCAGTTCCAATAATTAGGAAGTCAACAGGTACATCCCATCGCATTGAATTCTGTACTGCAATGGTTACATTCCATGTGAACCATGTCGGGGAACTCCCGCTAGATATTGTGGTGGAATCAAGGAGTTGTCCGCGATCTGAACCAGATGCTCCAAACCCAGACCAATTGTTTGCGCCTTCGTAATTCTCCCAAGTTGCGCTCCCCTCATCCCATCGATGATTAATCAATTCATACGCTGATGCTGAAAGAGAACCAGAAACATATGATGATTTCATCCTTAATTCAACATCTGTAACAGCCAACCCGGGTGGTAAAATGTGGTTCCTTATATCACATCCAAACAGTGTATATTGGCTACTTGAGATTGATAATTCACCGGCATTATTCGATGAACTAGGTCCAAGGCTGTCGATGTAAGTATCAGCACAGAATGGCATTGCCATTGTGTTTGATGCATTGGAATGCCGAAGTCGGAACTGCCATGTATTGTTTGAAACCCAAGTTGAATTTATGGTTGAAACGAAAAATCCAGGAGTTGAGGAATAGCCTCCCCAGTCACCATCCTCAATCCAACGAACTCTCCAATAGTAATCTTCACCGTAGTCAAGACCCCAACTTGATGGAATCGTGAATGTTCCAGCGGTGGTGTTGATTCCACTGCTCAAATCCCGGCTATCAGCACGATAGAACGGCCCTTGAGTAAAATCCTCATTGCCTGCAAATTCAATACGAACCTCGTCGTTTGTATGACCTGTAGTTGACCAATTCAGGGTTGGCGTTAAATCAGCAGTCATATTGTTGTTAACTACTGACCAAACCCCTCTGCCGTCAACAGGTGATTGTACGGTAACAGTGTCTGTTGGCCCAGTCCCGTCACCCCAAGAGTAGGTGATTATCATCTTTGGACGTAAGGTGAAGGCGTTTTCTTCGCATCCCGCGAATCTTGCCCATTCATTGTTCGCACCATCTGATTGTAAAAGGAAAGAAATTCCATCTCCTGTTGCAGATTGGTGTACTCCTCGCATGTACTCTTGGACTGCATATGTGACATCAAAATTGAAGGTGTTTCCTGATTTACCCCCATTAATAATATCCAAAGATGAACCAATATTGTTTGTTAGCCCACCATTCGGCCAAGATTGGTTACCAGAGTAATTATCCCAAGAGGCTGTATCTTCACTCCAATTAGTTTGGCTGAATTCATGGATACTTATCCACGGATTTCCTTGCCTGTCAGTTCTTCGCATTTGCATATATGCGCTGAGTATGGTAGCGTTCGAATGTAGTCCGGTATGGTCTAGGTCAACATGCAGAAGAGCGGCCATATCATCCCGCGACGTATTATTTGAGTTTCCAACCCACATGTTTCCAGTGTCACCACCGCTAACATTGGAACTTCCAGACCTCAACCAGGCATCATGAACCGTCCCACCATCAACTCCTAACGAATCTCGTAGAAGTTCAAAAGTTGCAGTATTATTGCCGTTATTGGTTGCATTAATGAAAGGAAGAAGGAATTGTCCTGTTTGCCACCCCGAGAGTTGGTCCCCCTTAGATGCCCGAATCCTCCAGTACGCAGCCATTCCTAAATCAAGGCTTGAAGAACTTGGAATAGTGAAGGTGCCATTTCCTCCAGACATTGTAAAACCGCTATTACCCCAAGATGAGAAGAGCCAAGACCCGTCGTCAATACTGCGGAAATCATTTGATTGTGAGACATGAATTTCGACCCCAGAACCATTCAAACCACTCCACCCCAAAGTAGGGGTTGTGTCCGCAGTTAGCAAGAACGAACCAGTGATTGGCACACTATCATTAACCGGGCCTCCACGAACAATTGCCGAACCTGAAGTAGGTGGTGTACTATCGTAAACAAATGACATACTAGGCCGCTTTGCAGTGGTTGGGTGCTCGCGGCTGGCAACGGTTAGAATGCCAAGGCCAACTGATGAGACTGTGACATTTATGTCATTGTTATTGTTAGCTAAAGCGCTCTGGGCGATAGATGTTACATTGATGGAAAATGAAGATGAGCTTGATGAGAATGAATTACTGCGTGGCTCCCAAGCACCTCTATCATTACTGCCATTTGCTCCACCAACCTGCCAAGTAGTATTATGTGTATTATTGAACCAAGTTGCATTTGCTTCGTCAAAATCGGCTTTCAACGGTGCAGCGAAGGCATACATTGCCCCTTGTGACATCCCACCGGTAATGTACAGGGTGAGAGTTGCACTTTGAATTGAACCTGCAGAAGGAATTGGCCCACTTGGTGTTGTCATCGGAAAACTGAACAGAAGAACACTTTCCATACCGCTGACATTGGTCAAGTTGAGGTTTGCATCACTTCCATGAGTGGCATTTTGGCTGGTTAAATTTAATCCGGTATCTGCTGTAGATGTTGACGAGCCAGTAGCCCATGCTGGACTTGAATCCACATCTAATTCGGGTCCGTTAAGCATGCTTGTCCATGGTACCAAAATCATTACCAAAACTAAAATTAAAGCAGTCAATGTCTTGTTGTTCATTTGCCTCTTCACCATGACAATCCCTGACGGGGAGACGGTGCCTGCATTAACTGCTTTCGGCCTCGGGACTATGCTACGCATAGGTCCCGGTTGGACAAAACTGATTTTTTGGGCAACAGTCACAATGGTTATTGATGGTCAAGTTAAGGCAGTGATAGGACGGGCTCTTATGGTCAAGATGTGGGTTGAAAAACATCGCCCTCAAACAGTTGGTGATATCCGTGGACAGCCTGCAGTAATCAATAGACTGAAAGCCTATGCGGAGCAAGGTACATTCCCACATTTACTTTTTGCTGGCCCTCCTGGTACAGGGAAGACAACCGCAGCTATTGCCTTAACTCGAGATGTTTTTCAGGATTCATTTAGAGACAATATTTTGGAGATGAATGCTAGTGATGAGCGTGGTTTAGACAGCATTCGAAACAAAGTCAAGCAATTTGCCAAAACAAGTCCGCTTGGAGGGGCGACATTCAAGGTTATTTTCCTCGATGAAGCAGATGCTCTAACCTCTGATGCGCAGGGTGCATTGAGGCGAATAATGGAACAATATTCAGAGACTTGTAGATTCATTCTATCTTGCAATTATTCTAGTAAAGTAATCGAGCCAATACAATCACGTTGTGCTGTGTTCCGATTTAGGCCTCTGGCTAGTGATCAAATCGCTCAACAAATTACAGATATTTCCGATTCCGAGGAGGTCACTCTAGATGATGATGCCAAAGAGGCGATAATCAATGTTAGTCAGGGCGATTTGAGAAAAGCGATTACCGCACTTCAAGTAGCGGCTTCACTTGATAAACATGTTACTCGGACACTGATTTATGAAACTACAGCAACAGCACCACCTGAACAATTACATGACTTCCTTTTGGCCTGTAAAAGGGATGGATTTCACCCTTCGCGAAGGCGTCTTCAAACAATTTTAGACAAATATGGATTGGCAGGAACTGATTTCATAAATCAACTTCACAGAGCGATGTATGATACTGAATTTCTTGCGGAAATACAGAAATTAGAATTGACGGAAATGCTTGCTCAAGTTGACTTTAGGTTGGTAGAAGGTGGTGGCGAAGCACTGCAATTAGATGCGATGTGCTCAAACATTTGTCGTTTACTGAGTGATTGAATTCTGTGTTTCTTCACTTTCAGTTTTGCACTTACCCCTCTCTTAGGAAATCAGGTGTATCGGAACGAACCACCAAACATCATGGCACTAAATCGTGACTTGTTTTGGCTTGGCGACTTGATTGCTTGCACAGCAGTAGCACCCATGGTTAGAAAATGGAGAGATAAGAAAATTGATGAGAGTACTCGTTCACAACTAATATGCAACAAACTCAAACCAATTTTTGATGAAATAAAGGCCTTGCACAGTGATCTGCTACATCCTGCATGGTGCTAATTCAAACTACAGTCAAATCATAATCTATGATTCGAGTATTGACCCACGGGTCTCCATCCTCAGTTAGTGTAACTGTTAGGTGGTAATTTCCTGCTTCTAGCACTCCGAGATTGATTGCTGCACAAACATCGTATTCATGTTTTTGAATCGCATTTTGTTGAGATTCACGCAAGCCATCAACGATTGAGGTGCAGTTACTATAGTCGCCAACAGTTCCTCCAGCCAACTCTTTGGGTGTTTCACTTGGCGCATTGAAAAGCGAAGTCAAATTGAGTGTTGCAACACTAGGGTCTGTATTGTCATTCACATAGAATACCATCCACGCTTCCCCACTACTCCCATTTCGGTCAAGAATGAAAGAATTTCCTTTACTGGTTAGATTATCGCTATCAATCAATATATCTTCACCGTCAACAATTACAACGGTCATTTTCCCAGCAATATCGGGTGCCCCGATATCTCCGATCGGCGGGTTTACTAGAATGAATGAAAGTGCTAACCAAGTGAAAATGAACAGCATACCTGCTCGAAACCAATTACCGAAGGTAAACCGAGATTTGTACGGTTCAGGAATCAGTACTCTGTGTAGTGATGGGAGAATTACGACGAGTGTTAAGGGGAGGAACCACAGAACTGATTTCGGGCCTTCCATCCCGGGCATCATAACATATCTCATCATGGCCGCAATAAGTATTCCAAAAGTGATTACTAACCACATTGAGATTGTGTCAGCGACTTCTTTCTCAACATGGTCCTTAGGGTCAAAGTTCTCTATCCCAAGTTTACCGCCAGGTTTCCCTTTTCTGTCACTGCTACCCCCCTTATTACGGCGGTTTTCAGCCCGTGCCGCTTGCATCGCTGTGCTGATGTCAACCATGTGCTTCGATACTGCCGAGCGCGAGCAACCTATCATTAGTTCGCTTGTTTTGTCACCTATCTGTGCTGTGCAGTTTCCATTAATTTCCCCGAATCGTTCAAAGAGGTTCTGCTGGTCGGCCGGTTCATTGCCGGGGTGGCGTAGTTGGTGGCGCGTCGGACTCATAGGGTAGCCAGAAATGGCAGAACGGTGAGCGCTATACTCCCCAAAGGTGTCTGAGACATCCGAAGGTCGCGGGTTCAAGCCCCGCTCCCGGCATCAAAAATCTCAACAAGATTGGATTCTTATCTTTCATCTAATTGTCACATTTGGTTATTTCTCCTCACTTTCAAAGATGAACTTTTCATTGAGGAAAGAAGGGTTGAATTGATGGGCTAAGTCGTGCCCCGCAGGTTAATGGTAGAGCAGAGCGAGGTTCCGGAAGTCGGTACTCGAGTGAGATTAGTTGCTACTACATGGAATGGTCCAACCGAGGTTGAAGGGGTTTTGTTAGCAGCCACGACAGCGGGACATATCACTGTAAAATTGGTTAACGGATACAATGCAACACATTCTTTGAAAATGGTTGAGTCGATCACTGATTTAGGGGTCAGTAAATCTGCTGATATCGTTTCCCCAGAGGTTTCGATGAACTCAGATTTACCTTTAATTCACATACTTCACACAGGAGGTACGATTGCTTCCAAAGTTGATTATGCAACTGGTGCTGTCACTGCACGGTTTGAGCCAGAAGAGATACTCGCGGCAATTCCTGAATTGGGGGATATAGCTCAGATTAAAACCAAAAAACTGGGAAATATGTGGTCAGATGATGTCAGGCCACAACATTGGAATCGGATGGCTAATGCTGTTGCAACTTCATTTAGTGAAGGTGCTGTTGGAGTTGTAATTACTCATGGTACTGATACAATGCATGTTTCTGCTGCTGCAATTGCCTTTGCATTTGCTGGAACTGGTGGGAAGCCCGCTGGCAGAATTGCGTTGACTGGCTCACAACGATCTTCCGACAGAGGCTCAACGGATGGTGCTGAAAATTTGATTGCAGCGGTTCATTGGGCCGCTTTTGGGCCAGAACCATCTGGTATGACAGATTCGACAGTTGTTGTAATGCATGGTTCTGGAAATGATGGTAGCATTTCGGTAAATCCGGGGTGTGCAGTGCGCAAGAATCATTCTTCTAAGCGAGATGCTTTTGAGTCCATAAATCAAAATCCACTCGCATCAATCTCTATTGAGAGAGGCGAGGTAAGTATGACTCTCTCGGAGACGTACTCTAATTTAATCACTGAAAATTCAAGAGTTGTGAATTTAGAACCCATAAATTTTGACTGTGACATAAAAATCATGCAACTTATTGCAGGGGCACATCTACAAGCGGACCAAATAGGTCATGCGATGAAAAATGGTTACGAAGGTGTGTTATTTTGGGGTACTGGTTTAGGTCATTTACCTCTAGACAATCCAGGGGACGCGCCAGAGAATGATGAGGTCCAAGAAGCAATATCAGAATATATCTCGGGTGGCGGGGTGGTCGTGGTTACAACTCAGTGCATCTCAGGACCAGTTCACCTTGATGTTTATTCTAAAGGAAGGGACCAGCAAGAGTTAGGCGTCTTAGGCCACGGAACTAACTTTACCCCAGAGGTTTCATTGGTCAAACTCCACCATCTTTTATCTCTTGGATTAACCGAAAATGAAATCGCCTCGGCGTGGACTGAAAGCCTAATCGGAGAGAACCCCTCTTCTATTTGATTTTTCAATTGAAAAAATGATTATGCAATTGGTTAATTTGCCAATCGTTCTTACCGCTATCGTGATTCACCCTCAGTGATTGGATGTATTTTGATGGCAGCAGTTCCTCCGCCTTCTAGCGATAATTCAGAGGAGTTATTGTTGCGGCGCAAAAGAGCATTTGCTGCTGGTGGCCAAACCAAGGTTGATGCTTTGCGCGCAAGCGGAAGAAGAACTGCTTGGGAGAGAATCAACGCCTTAGTTGATGAGGATTCTTTTGTGGAAGTTGATAGTTTTGTAACTCATCGAAACGACCAATTTAATCTGCATCTCCATCCCATTGAGGGGGATGGGGTAGTATGCGGTCATGGTACTGTTGACGGTAGGAGAATTTTTTGCTTCGCCCAAGACTTTTCAGTTTTTGGCGGTTCAATGGGCGAAATGCACGCGTTGAAAATTGCAAAAATTGCTGAGATGGCTGAGCGTGCACGCATTCCTCTTGTTTGCATTTGGGATGGTGGTGGACAGCGTGCTCACGATGGAGTCCATTCGCTTGCTGGGACGGGAGTGTTACTTGACCGATTAGTTGCTTGTAGCGGTAGAATCCCAATGTTCAGTCTCGTCCTTGGCCCAGTTGTTGGTGTATCTGCTTTAGCGGCAGGGCTAGCCGATTTCGTTATTCTAGGCCAAGAACATGGTCAATTATTTCTTTCAAGTCCTTTAGAAACAGAAGAGACTGCCAGCGGAGAGATCACCTTGCAAGAATTAGGGGGTGCTGATTTACATGCAAGTCGTTCAGGAATTGCTTGCATGATTGCAGTTGATGAGGATGATGCAACAGAAATTGTTTCAGAAATGCTTTCCTTCTTACCAGACCATTGTTTAGCAGAACCGCCAATTTGTGATACTCTTGATGAGGACACACGCAGTTGTGATGTGTTACAAGATTTAATCCCAGATGACACAAATCACCCTTATGATATTCGAAAAGTCATCTCAGAGATTGTAGACGACAATCACTTTCTCGAATTGTCTGAGACATATGCAGACAACATTATCATCGGTTTTTGTCGATTGGATGGGGCAACAGTTGGAATTGTCGCTAATCAGCCAAAAGTTCTTGCAGGTTGCCTCGATATTGATGCCAGCATCAAAGCAGCACGTTTCATTAGAACATGTGATTGCTTTAACATCCCGTTGTTAACCATCGTTGATGTCCCCGGTTTTCTACCCGGCACTGTTCAAGAGTGGGGCGGAATAATTCGCCATGGTGCAAAACTGCTCTATGCTTATGCCGAGGCCACAGTTCCAAAAATGACTGTGGTGACAAGGAAAGCCTATGGTGGGGCATATTTGGCAATGTCTTGCAAACATTTGCGCTCTGATTTCAATGTTGCATGGCCAACCGGTGAGTTAGCAGTAATGGGTGCTGATGGTGCTGTGAACATCATTCATCGTCGAGAATTAAAAGTTGCAGAGGACAAAGAAGAAACCCACCAAACATTAGTGTCGGAATACAAGCGTAAGTTTGGCGACCCTTATGTTGCCGCTCGCAATGGCTGGCTAGATGATGTAATAGAGCCTCAAGAAACTAGAACCAGATTAATTCGGGCATTGCGCTTACTCAGGAATAAGAGGGAATGGACACCACCCAAAAAGCACGGTAATAT
>JAERSV010000005.1 GCA_016845345.1 Methanobacteriota archaeon | reverse complement strand
GTTCGCAGGTTCAAATCCTGCCCTCTGCATCATATTTCAGTATAAATCAGCAGATTTCACCTGGGCAGGATTTGAACTCCGCGTCAAATGATTGTAGCGGATTATTAGCCATTTGACGCTGGAGTTTGATGCTGGACTGACCAGCGGGAAGGAAGCATCAGACCGTTTGAAATCCTGCCCTCTGCACCAAAACACAAACTTGACTCTATCACAATTGGATGATTATTTGTTATTATCGAACAGTGTTGAATTGAAATATCACCCCGCCTCGCGGTAAGTGGTGAACAACCTGACTGATGGCTTAGATGAACGATTTGCCCATGGCCGCCATGTCTATCTTGACTATGTCAATTTTAATCCAGGAGTTGAAGAAATTGATACTTGGGTATTATCACTTCTACGCTCGAGTGTGAACGAGTGTGGAGTCAAAGAAGTACACGCACATTGTGAGGTGTTTGATGGGGTTGAAAGCCCACCGGGATTTGCTGCAATTGTTCTAATTGATGAGAGCCATGTCACTGCTCACTGTTACTCGGAAAAGGGTTGGTTAGCGATTGATGCATTCACTTGTGGGACTCATGACCCTAATGATTTGGCAGATATTATCCACGCCAAATTGATTGCTAAGTGTGAAAATTTGAAATTAATGAATCGTAACGTAGTTGAGCGTTTTATTCACGGTGACTTATCACAAAATAAGGAGTGATTTTGTGTCTGGTGTACGTCAATTCATTGACCAGAATTATCATCATTTCAATGCAGGAGAACTTGCTGATTGTGCTCGCTCGCTTGAGGGATTTATTGCAAGCGGTGGGAAGTTGATTGTGACTTTAGCCGGTGCTATGTCAACAGCTGAAATCGGCCGCTCTTTAGCACCTGCAATTCGTGCCGGTTTAGTCGACGCAATTTCATGCACCGGCGCAAATTTAGAAGAAGATTTGTTCAATTTGGTGGCTCACGAATCGTATGAAAAAATAGATTGGCGTAACCTAACTGCTGAAGATGACGAAAAATTACAAGAAAAGGGAATGAATCGAGTTACTGACACCTGTATTCCCGAAGCAGAGGCAATTCGCTTAGTTGAAAATGTGCTCTTACAACAATGGTTAGAAGCGGAAAAAAATGGAGAATGTAAACCTCCTCATCGGTATTTATTTGATGTCATTAATTCAGAAGAAGTCGGATTTCAGGCCAATCCAGAAGATAGTTGGTTAGTTGCCGCCCAGCAGATGCAAATTCCTATTTTTACTCCGGCTTGGGCTGATAGTACATTAGGAAATATTTTCTCGGCTAGAATGATTGATGGAACAATCTCAAGCGATAATATCATCACAACCGACTTGCAAAGGATGAGTGATATTTCCTCATGGTATCAAAAGCAAGAATCGCCAGTGGGTATTTTGCAAGTTGGTGGAGGTGTTGCTGGTGATTTCCCTATTTGTGTTGTACCGATGTTACGCCAAGACCTTGGCAAAAATGTTGATTTATGGGATTGGTTCGCTCAAATTTCTGAATCTAATCCCTCTTATGGTGGGTATTCTGGCGCGCCGCCAAATGAAAAAATAAGTTGGGAAAAGTTAGGGGTTGATACGCCGAAATATGTGATTGAATCTGATGCGACTATTGTTTTACCATTGATTATGTGGTACCTATTGGAAGGTTTGGAAAAATAATTTCGTATTTTGTTTCACTTCCACTTGTGGTTTCCGTTTGGTGGTTGGTTGTTTCCGGATTCCGAAGACTTATGGTCTGCATTGTGGCCGGGAAAATGATGGGAGATTGGGATAGTCGATGTAGGTCGGCCGGGTTGGTTCGCCAAATTTCTCCAAATTTTACCAAGGCTTTAGCACGATTTTTCGGGACTGGGCCAACAGATGTTGAGGCTTCGATTAAAGCCCATAACAAATATGTAGAGGCTTTAGAGGAAAATGGTTTGGAACTTACTATTCTTCCTGGTTTAGAAAACCATCCAGATTGTTGCTTTGTTGAAGACGCGGCTGTCATCATCGGTGGTGCCGCTTTAATCTGTAATCTTGGTCACCCGAGTCGTCGAGGTGAGGCTGAAAGTATTGCAGACGCTCTTTCTCAACATCTAGAAACAATTATTATGCCAGAGAACGCTAAATTAGATGGTGGGGATGTTGTGTTTTATGATGATTATTTTCTAATTGGACGTTCAACTAGAACAAATAAAGAAGGTGTAGAATTTATTGAAAATGTCTGCCACGAAAGGGGATTCAAAACCTTTGTTTTTGATATTCCGTCAAGCACACTCCATCTTTCGACCATCTGTTCTTCACCGGCCCCTGGAATCTTAGTTACTGCAGAAGGACACTTACGGCCAGAACAATTTAATGGAATCACTGCTGAAATTATTTGGGTACCAAATAAAGAGTCGTATGCGGCAAACACTATTGGATTTGAAAATGGGTGTGTAATTATATCAGCTGGTTACCCAAAAACTGCGGAATTATTGTCTCAGCGTGGATTCAGTGTAACGAGTGTTGACATGGAGCACATTCGTTGTGCTGATGGTTCACTCACTTGTTTACGGCTTTTCTTCAAGTGAAAATGCGCGCCCCGCCAATCGTTGGGTTCAACAGGGAATTGACGTTCGCATGGTTTATGCGCATCAAGGCGGTGCTACTCACCTTGCTCTTTACAACCTCTATGTTTGCTGGTTGCTTGGGCTCAAATGATAGGGGTTCTCCTGTTGCTGAGGACTTGGATGTGGGTGTTCAAACATTGATTGGTGGGGTTTTTCAAAATGTTAAATTTTCAGCCAGTAATGACTTATCTGTGTATATCCCATATTTGATTATGAATCCTGATAGCGGTTATGTACAAAACTCTACAATAATTGATATCAAAAAGGGCGGTTCGGTTGAGGTTTCAATTCTAGCCCCTCCACGCGCGGAAGTTGCATTATTCATGATCGGGGAATTCGGGAGAGAAAATTGGCCGACAAGAGATACAAACACCTCATGGAGCACATGGGTTGGGGATAATGGTGCTACCTCGCCATCATATGGTGGTATTACTCGTATCGTTGGGGGCAATAGTACCTTTGATTCAATTAATTATTCAACTGAAAATGGTGGTAAGGTCGCCTTTCAGACCTTTTCAGTAATTCGGCCTTCTGCTCCAGGTTTTGGGCCTGATGCTGGTGGTGATTTTGCTACTGGAATTATGAATGGTCGGACGGTTTATGACCGCTTGTATGAAATCACAGATCCAACCCCTGACACAACAGATATTGACCGTAGAATGGGTTACTGGGACCGATGGGCGGGTCAAGGAAATCCTGCATATGAGGATGCTGTTGACTACTTGGTTGCTGAATTGGAATCTTTTGGGTTAGAGGTTGTTCAACATCGGTTTGAATTCACAGATATATTCAGTAAACAAAACCCTGAGGCACTGAATGTTTGTGGTTACCGCTGGGGTAAAGAAGTACCAAACGAGTGGTTGGTCTTTGGTGCTCATTTCGACGTTGCCCCACCTGCAAACAGTGCCATACCACTACTTGACCCACACATCACTGGAAGCAGAACTTATGGCACTCGAGTTGGTGCTTATGACAACACAGCAGGAACAAGTATGGTTTTAGAAACTGCCAAGATGATGTCAAATTTTGATTCTCGACGGTCAATGGTTTTCTGTCTCTGGTCTGGTGAAGAAGGTGGTAAGCGAGGTAGTGATTATTGGACTGATTTCTATGTCAAAGAAGACAATCCTGAGGTAACTGTAACCAATTACATCAATTTGGATATGGCAGGGGTTAACTGGCCGGGGGGCGGCGGTGCACCGCACGGTGACCCTGAACCAACCCCTGATGAGGATGGTTATCCTAAGGATGAGGAAGTTTGGCCGATGCGTGTCTATCTTGGGCCGACGGATTCTTTTGAAAATCTCAGCCAAAAAGAGTTAGTTGGGTTACAAGAATGGATTGGCTCCGATGCTCTGGGTGTTGAGCAACAAATTGGCACCCTAACTGGTGAAGGATTTGAAGAAGCCACTTGGAAATATAATTCATGGATTGCTTCGGACAGACCAGAAATCATCATCTATGAAGATACCACAGCCCGTTCAGACCACGCTTCCTTCCAAGACAACTTAGGAACTGTGACTATTGGGTTTGGGGGTCTTGTTGATGGGTATTGGTGCTACCACCAAGTTTGTGATACTCTCGAAGAAATGGAGGATTGGATGGATACAACAGGTAAGGATTATGGCGAAGAGAATACAGGTGTAACGAATCTTGTAAATAGCCTTGATTTCATTACTTGGTGGGCTGTTTACTCGTTTTTCCATCTTGATGAAGCACCAATAGAAAACACCCTACTTTGAGGCAATCAAAAGCAATTCTCTCAAAGTGTTGGCAAGCCAGCGATCGCAGCAACTATGGTGAAAGCGTAGCCATTGAAAACTGAGACCACCAAGGCCATCGTTATTGCCATAAAAAGCCAAAAGATTGGTTCTGACCAAGTTTTCACTTTAGCGCCATCGAGTGGTCCGAATGGGAGCATATTGAATGCGCCGAGGATTGCATTCCCCCACATCCAGAAAACTATGAGTTCTGCCAACACATTATGATGGAACACTGAGAGGAGTAGTCCTCCTCCAACCATTCCAATAAAAAATAAGGCGATATTCGTAATTGGTCCTGCTACTGAAATAATACCGTTTTCTTTGCGGCCAACTTTTCCAGCAACCATCACTGCGCCAGGAGCCATGAAAACAAAACCAATAGCGAGGGCTATGAGGATTCCAATCTTTAGGCCTCGAGGGTCTGCTCGAAATTCAGCCCAACATCCAAAATGACGCGCCACGTATTTGTGGGCTAACTCATGAAGTATGAAAGCGGGACCAAGCGCGGCAAGAGCAAATAACATACTAGAAATCAGGCTGATTACCAGTAATCCCATTGGTAACTCCAACATACCGAAAATTCCGCCGTGAAATACAATGGAAATAGCGAAACTGAATGCGAAAGTAGCCATTACTAAATCCTTCAATTCGCGCTCTGAAAAGTGAAAAAATGAGCCTTCGTGTTTCACAACTCTTGGCCCACCAACATCAAAGAAACCTTTGAGAAATGGTTCAAATGGATTTGGTTGACCGGGCTGAATAACTACCCGAACATGCTGAGGTGTGCCCTTGTTTGTGGGTTGATTATCATCTATTTTTGCAAAAGGGTCGTCATCAAGACGAGACGCCCTTGGGTCCCTAGCCATAACATGGCGAATTGTTCGGGCTCTTTGAGGGTTCGCAAGCCGGGAGAGTTGAAGGGGGGGGAGTGTGTGCTAACATTTGATGTCGGGCGTTAGGAGGGCAATGCTTGAGATGGGGTTGGCCACTTGTTGTGTACTCTGTGACGCGCCCGACGAGGCTGGTTCGAATCGTTGCCGGCAGTGTATTGCCACCCACAAAGATGTTCGAGAAAGGGTGGGAGAATTACCACCAGAATCACTTGCAAGCCAATGGTCTAAAGAATTGTTTCAGATGCTTGCTAGACCTAGTTCATACGAGCATGATGAAACACACGGGGAGTGGATGGCTGCTTATGCGCAATTATTACATGGGCAATCTAAGAAACCAAGAGCCGTAACTCAAGAAGATGTTGAAGCCGCTTTTGAAACAGCAAGGCAAAAGAAGAAGATGAATACATTAAGAGAAATGGCTAATCAATCTAAATGGAAAGATACCGACCCCACTGAAAAAGAACTACATGATTTATCTCAAGAATTACCAACAGATATTGTTGATGACTCGGGGATTAGAACAGTGCCTAGTAAAAAAATCAACCAAATAGACCGTTCAGAGCGCCCAGGGGAGGATTATGAATTAACTGCAAGGGTACAAGCCAGTGCCGCTAGTCAAGATGCGCCTGATGAATTACGGGATTTGATGGTTGAGTTAGAAGTTGGTGAAAAGCGCGCTGAAAGAAAACAATGGAAAGATATTGTTGACGATGTTGATGATTTATTTGAAGATGATTGAGATGCAAAATTATTGTATTTTTTCGACTAAAGATTTTCTTTTGCATATTTGACACCATTCTCAAAAACTGCTATTCCTTCACCCTTCCAATCTTCACCGATATCTTCGCGAGTCCATGTAGCACCAAGCCACTTTGAATGGTTAGCCTCTGGGTGAGGCATTAGCCCGAATACCAATCCTGAAGGGTCACACACGCCAGCAATATTACGCATGCTAGCATTTGGACATAGGGGATAAGACAGAGGTTTATTTGTAGCGCTAGGATACTCGTCTTTAGGGTCGATATATCGCGCCACAACTTGTTGTTGTTGTTCGTATTGGTCAAGAACAGTCTGGTCTGGTACTACGAATTTTCCTTCCCCGTGCCTTACAGGTGTCCGCATGCGTGACAAGCCTTTTGTCCAAACACAATGGCTATCTGAATTGAATTCAAGGGTGACCCACCTATCTTCGTAATGACCTGAATCATTTAGAGTGAGGGATGCTGTTTGTTGTAATGATACATCATCATCACCGGGTAATAATCCCATTTTCACCAACACTTGGAATCCATTACAAATTCCAATCACGGGTTTACCGTCTTTGACGAATTGTCGCACTTGCTCTCTTATTCCAAATCGAAGTCTGTTACCGAGTAAACGACCACTGCCGAGGTGGTCACCAAAGGAAAAACCTCCTGGAATAGCCATAATATGATAGTTTTCTAATGAATCATCGCCGTTAACTAAACTATTGATGTGTATGCGATGGGCTTTTGCTCCTGCCATCTCAAACACCGCCATGGTTTCAACATCGCAATTGATTCCAAATCCTGTGAGGACTGCTACTTGAGGGATTTCAACCATTCAAGCACCACCCCCATCTAGGGTTGCTTGCCAAGATTGTTTCAGTGCTGACATGCTGGCTTGAAGAATGGTTTCACCAGATTTTGTAATTGTTATCTCATCTCCGTTACAAACTTCACCTAATCGGAAACAGGCGTTATTTGCCATCGCCTCTTCGAATTGAAGGCTATCTTCATGCTTTACACTCACTAAAATTCGGCCGAGACTCTCACCAAATAACGCACCCCACTTGTCAAGGCTGTTGGAATCATTGAATATTTCAGATATGTCAACGCTACAACCTGAATCCGCTCCAAAACAAGCTTCTGCTAAAGCAACAGCAAAACCACCGTCACTACAATCGTGAGCGCTAACAACTAACTCTTGGCGCATTGCTGCAGTAAGATCACGATAAAGTGCAAGATTTCTTGTGGTATCTATTGCTGGGACTATGCCACCTATTCCGCCGCCACATTCGTCTCTAAACATCGTGACTAATTCGCTTGCACCTAACTCTTGATGGGTTTGACCAAGTAAGTATATGACATCCCCACTATTCTTGAAATCACTTGAAACTGCTTTGCGAACGTCCTCGTGATTACCTAACAAGGTGAACAATAAGGTTGGGGGGACACTTATTTTTTCACCATTCATTATGACGTCGTTTTTCATTGAATCTTTACCACTAATACAAGGCAATTGATAGGCCCTACAAACATCATCTAAAGCCCTGTTAGCGCGTACTAATTGGGCGAGTTTGTATCGGCCGTCTGGAGTCTTTTCTGATTCAACAGAATCTGGCCAACAGAAGTTATCTAATCCTGCCATCCTGTCAAGATCAACCCCCACACAAACGGCATTACGAACTGCTTCGTCAATACAACCAGCAACCATTGCATAGGTGTCAATATCTGAATATCTCGGAATTATTCCGCAAGAAATCACGGCACCCTGTGTTTCTCCGTGTATTGGTGCAATAACAGCCGCGTCACCTGGAGCATCGTGGTTTACTCCACAAAATGGTTTGATTACTGTCTGAGCAATCACTTCATGGTCATACGAACGCACCCACCATTCTTTTGATGCGATGTTAGGGCGGCCGAGAAGACGAGAAAGAATATCACCCATATCTGTAGCGTTGGCCTGAGGATATGATGGCTCTTCATTGATAGGAGGGGTCCACTCACTCTCAAGTTGTAATTGTGGGACGCCGTCGTGGAGGAATTCGATTGGAAGCAAGGCAACTGATTGCTCCCCGTGTAAGATATGGAAATCACCTGAATCAGTGAATGTTCCAACCGCTGTTGCTTCAACTTCGTGCAAATTAGCCAATTTTTCAAACTCTTGGCAGTCTTCTGGTCTAACACCAACAGTCATCCTCTCTTGAGATTCTGATACTAGTATTTCCCAAGAAGAAAGACCCACTTGTTTGAGGGGGACTTGTGAGAGGTCAACCTTGGCCCCACCGGTTAACTCTGCCATCTCACCGATGCTACTAGAAAGGCCACCGGCGCCATTATCTGTGGTAACTTGAAGAAGGCCGTCATCCCTGGCTTTGAGAAGCATATCAACCATCTTTTTCTGAGTGATGGGGTCTCCAATTTGAACCGCCGAAGAAGGTGATTCTTCGGTTAATTCTAGGCTTGAAAACGTGGCACCATGTATTCCGTCGCTACCGACACGACCACCAACCATGTAGATGACATCACCCGGACTAGGTGTTTTATCGTGGCTTTCTCTGCCATCCGCTAAACGACGCGGCATTATTCCAACAGTGCCACAATAAACCAATGGTTTACCAAGATATCTTTCCTCAAACACAATCGCGCCATTCACTGTTGGAATCCCTGATTCGTTACCACCCGAACGTACTCCTGCGTGTACCCCGCGGAATACCCTGCCAGGGTGAAATAATCCCTCGGGAATTTCTCCATCATAATCTGGTGGACCAAAACAGAATACGTCGGTATTTGCTATCGGGCGAGCACCCAATCCTGTTCCCAAAATATCTCTATTGACACCGACGATACCAGTCATAGCCCCGCCAAATGGATCCAATGCACTGGGTGAATTGTGAGTTTCAGCCTTAATACAGAGACTCCATTCAGAATTCCATTCTATCACTCCTGAATTATCATGGAAAAGACTGAGCAACCAATCTACTTTCTCAGCGATATCGAAAGTAGGTTTCATGATGTGGGTTTTGAACAAGGAATCTATGTGGGAGTCTTCTCCTGTTTCAGTATCTACATGATGAATATTCGCTGCGAAGATTTTGTGCTTACAGTGTTCAGACCAAGTCTGTGCAAGGCATTCTAATTCAACATCTGTTGGTGCCGCGGGCGGTAAGCCCTCCCTTTCCCTCGTTGCCCGTACCATAGGGTCACGATAGTGTGCCTGTATTGTTTGCATTTCTTCCAAGTTTAGGGCGAGAAGTCCTTTGTCGCTTAACTCAATTAATGACTCGTCGTCAACCTCTAGATCAATCGTTGTTGGTATGCCAAAAATATTCACGGGTGGTTCTGGGAAATCGAGTGTTGGCCATTGGTTATTCTCACAGGATTCTTGGTCAGAGATTATGGCTCTCTCAATCATTGGATTATGAAGTTGGTTAGCGAGCCATTGGCAATCTAAATCATTTGGAATCCCATAGAAAATATATGTCATTGTAGTGGACACTTCTGCATCTTCTGATTGTGCGGGAAATAGGGTTTTCAAACCATCAAGTCCGGCTTGCGCCGCATTATCTGTAACCCCTGGTTTGAATCCAATTTGTATTGCAACATCGGGTTTTTCAGGAAATATATTGGTGTCATTTAAGATGTATTGATTGACCACACCATGCTCAATTATCGGGTCACAAAAAAGGTCGGAAACCATCTTTTCATGATGTGAATCATTGAAATTTCCCTTTACAAGATAACCTGTGATTGACCGAACCTCTGCTATCTCTAAACCATGGTCAGAAGCTAATTGTCTGCGGATAGATTCACCCCTTGTGTCTTTCAATCCAGTCAGTGATTTAGGAGTCACTTCAACTCGTTGGGGCTGTAATACCGTCATCCAGAGCACCTCTTCCGAGTGGCCCGTCTTGCTGGCCGTCCATCAATGAAGCGGCTGACAGCCCATAGGGCTGAGATGCTCTACAACGCCTTTTTCAGGAACATTCCTGTAAAAGAATTCTTGTTATTGGCGATTTCTTCTGGTGTACCTATTGCAACAACATCACCACCACCATCACCACCATCTGGGCCTAAATCTATCACCCAATCTGCGCTTTTTATTACGTCAAGATGGTGTTCGATTACAATTATTGTGTGGCCGTTTGAGCGAATTCTCAACAAAACGTCAATTAATTGTTCGACATCTGATAAAGCAAGACCTGTGGTTGGCTCATCAAGAATATAGACAGTATGACGGGTTGTGGGCCGATGTAATTGAGTTGCTAACTTGACTCTTTGTGCCTCCCCTCCTGAGAGGGTTGTAGCGGGTTGACCTAAACGAATGTAACCTAAACCTACGTCTTGTAATGTTTTCAGAATTCGGTGTAGTTTTTTGTGACTTTCAAAGAATTGGCACGCTTCATGAACTGTCATATCCAATATGTCTGCAATGCTCTTTTGCTTCCAAGTTACTTCTAGCGTTTCACGAGTATATCTTGAACCTTCACAGACTTCACAAGTCACCCACACATCAGCGAGGAAATGCATTTCCATTTTCACTGAGCCAGCACCTGAACAAGATTCACATCTACCACCCCTTACATTGAAGGAAAATTGTCCGGGTTTGTAGCCTCGCTCTTTGGCCATCGGTGTAGAAGCAAACAATTTGCGGATTTCATCAAATCCCTTTGTATAAGTCACAGTATTAGATCGGGGTGTTCTGCCAATTGGGGATTGGTCAATGACAATTACTTTGTCAATATCGTCAAAACCAGATACGCTTCCATGTTTACTAGGTGTGCTATCACTACCATTCAATTCACGCAATAATACTGGAGCGAGGATATCTGAAACTAAAGTTGATTTCCCAGAACCAGAAACTCCAGTGACTGCAACCATGCAACCAAGGGGAAAATCAACATCGATTTGACGCAAGTTGTTTGCCTCGGCGCCAGCAATTTTCAACCACCCGCTGTTTGGTTTCACTCTAGGAAATGGTACGGCAATCTTTCTCCTACCTGCAAGGAAAGCCCCGGTCAAACTTTCTTCTTGTTTGAGTAAATCTTCGATTGGGCCACTGACGAGCAACCGGCCTCCTTCACGACCAGCGCCCGGACCAAGGTCAACTAACCAATCTGCTTGGCGTAAAGTTTCTTCATCATGCTCAATAACAAGCAATGTATTTCCTATTTCACACAATTCACGAAGTGTTGAGAGAAGACGTTGATTATCACGTGCGTGGAGCCCAATACTTGGTTCATCAAGAACATAAGTTACTCCTGTCAACCTTGTACCTATTTGGGATGCAAGTCTAATTCTCTGGCTTTCGCCACCAGAAAGTGTGTTTGAGCGCCGGTCCAATGTGAGATAATCAAGGCCGACCAATGCTAAGAATTGTATTCTTGATTCGATTTCTTTGAGAACTTCACGGGCAATGAAAAGGTCCCTTTCACCTAATTTTTCTGATTTGGGAACTGAACCACTGGTAGATGGCTCTCGAGCCAATTTTGCCCATATTTCTTGATCTGAATTACCAAGTCGCCACTGTTGTAATATTGCTAAGGATTCAAGTACTGTGGATTGAGAAAGTTCTGGTAATGATAATCCACCAACAGTAACCGCTCTTACTGCTGAATTTAATTTTTGACCATTACAATCAGCACATGGTTGGTCAACCATATATGATTGGAGGCGGTTACGATTGCGTTCACTATCAGTATCGCGATAGGTTCGCATTAATCGGTTGAATACGCCCTCCCAAGGTTTGACCATTTGGTAAACTGAGCCCTTTTCGCTTTCAAATTTGAAGGTGATTTCTGTTGAGCCTGAACCATTTAATATGATATCTTGTGCATCATCATCTAATTCTGAAAAGGGGATATCTGATTCAAATCCATATTTTTCTGCCACCTGACACATCTGATTTCGATACCAGCCAGCCATCATTGATGATTGAAATGGCTTTACACAACCGCCTTCTAAAGAGCGTTCTTCATTCATCAATAACTCATATGAAAAAGCCCTGTCAACCCCCAATCCCTGACAAGATTTGCACGCACCCAAGGGGTTGTTAAAAGAGAAAATACGTGGGGACATTTCTGGCATGAATGAACCGTGGGTTGGGCAAGCAAATTCTTCACTATATGGTATAACTTCGCCTTTTTTTGTAGTTGATGATATTGACCCAGTGGATAATTCTTCACTATTTTCACAACCAGATATGCTCTCGATAGCAACAGTTCCTCCACCAAGCCTCAATCCAGATTCAACCGCTTCTGTCAATCGTTGGCGATTTTCACGAGAAATACGCAATCTATCTATCCTGATATCTATGTCGTGGCGTAGATTTTTTTCCAATGTGGGTGGTTCTTCAAATTCTACTTCCCTCCCATTCACTTTTCCAAACACAAATCCTTGTTCAACTAATTGTTTGAACAAATCAGAATGAGTTCCTTTTCGATTACGTATTGTTGGACACCATACTGCAACCGCATGATTTTCCATACGCCATTCAATGTCATCAACAATTTCCTGAACGGTGCGGCGGGCTACTTCTTTTCCACACTCTGGACAGTGGGGTTTACCAACTCTAGCGTAAAGAAGACGGAGGTAATCTTGAATCTCTGTTGTGGTTGCAACTGTTGAACGTGGATTATGAGATCCTTGTTTTTGGTCGATGGAAATTGCAGGTGAAAGGCCTTCAATACTATCACAATCGGGTTTTTTCATTTGGCCAAGAAATTGCCTAGCATAAGACGAGAGAGATTCCACATATCTTCTCTGTCCTTCAGCATATAGTGTATCAAAAGCTAAACTAGATTTCCCTGAACCAGATACTCCTGATATTACTACAAACCTTCCTCTTGGAATTTTCACATCAATATCACGTAGGTTGTGAGTTCTTGCGCCCCTGACTACAATCCAACCATCATCAAGGCGTGGTCCAGTGCTATCATCAACCACTCACACACCTCCGCTAAACCTGAGCACGAGTTCACCGTTCTTGAATTGATGGTTTGAAAGTTAGAATGTGTGTCATCTCAACCAAAGTGCATCTATGATGTCACCTGGTTTTCCATCAACACCCATTGGAAGAAAAGTCAAACCATTACAATCAATCATACTACGTAAATTACCACTACCTTGATTTTCAGGCACCTCGCCAATCAAAATATCATCCCTTTCTGAAATTTGGATACGGCGCAATGTGACTTTATTTTTCGTACCCTTTGCTGCTGACAATAATTTCACTCGAACTTTATCAAATAATTTAGGACCTTGAATTGGGTGATAGCCGCAAGAATTAGAAATCCAAGGAACCACAATTGAGAGAAAGACAATTTGACTGCTGACTGGATTTCCTGGTAAACCAAAGAGAGGAGTGTTTTTCCAAGAACCGAATAAAGGTGGGCCCCCAGGCTTGATTAGAATTTTCCAGAATTTTATATCACCTTCTTTCTCCATTAAACGGCGAACTAAGTCCCATTCTCCCATACTCACACCACCACTTGTAAGAATTGCATCACATTCTGAGGCGGCCAAATCAAATGCCTTTCTTAGGCTATTTATATCATCAGAAACAAATGGAAATTTAACAGGCTCACAACCCATTTCTGAAACTAAACCAACTAGGGCTGTTGTATTTGATTCATAAATTTGGCCGGCTTCTAATGGCTGGCCTGGTTCTATTAATTCATCACCTGTTCCAATTATAGCAATTTTTGGTGGTTTGATAACTGGGATTTCTGCATAACCCATCATCGCGGCCATAGCTAGATGTGAAGGTTTCAACTTTGATCCAGACTCTAAACCAATTTCACCTATTGTGATATTTTCCCCCTGTTTCCTTATGAAATGAGGGCGCGCTGGCCCAATGATAGATACAAATCCATCAAGAATGACACTATCCTCTATCATTACAATTGAATCCGCACCTGAAGGAATGGGCGCTCCAGTCATTATTCGACATGCCTGACCTTGTTTCACCTCAATTTGTTCTGAACTACCTGCTTGAATTGTACCAATTATTTCCAATTTAGAATTTGGTGTGGTGCAATCCGCTTCTTTGACTGCCCAACCATCCATTGCCGAATTATCAAAACGAGGGTCGTCAACCTTTGACTCTAATGAATTGGCTAAAATCATGTTGTGAGCAAGAGATAATTTTCTGATTTCAGTCTCAAAAAAAAGCGGGATTTCATTTGCTAATTCAATCGCTTGATCAACAGACACACCCACCTCCATATTTCTGCGAGTGTGTATTCGCCCTTGAGTTAGTCGCCGAACATATCAAAAATAAATGTGAGGAGGGAAAAATGTGAGTGGTGTAGAATTTGCCTTTCTTTTGTTTGGCCTTTTCATTCTGGCTATTTTATATTCAAGTGTTGGTCATGGCGGGGCATCTGGTTATCTTGCAATTATGTCTTTAACTTCGTATGGGATGATGGAAAGTGCTTGGTTAAAACAACACGCTTGGTTCTTGAATATCATAGTTGCAAGTCTTGCTTTTTATTATTATAGAAAAGAAGGTTTTCATGATATAAAATTGACATTACCATTTGTTATTGCAAGCGTACCAATGGCATTTTTAGGTGGATTTTTATTGATTGATGGTTCTCTATACGATTTACTTCTTTCAATAACATTAGTGTTAGCTGCTTGGAGATTATATAGTTCAATGGCATTTGATGAGAATGAAAAAACAACGATTCCAACATTTCGACAAGCCGCACCGTGGGGTCTTGGAATTGGTTTAGTTAGTGGAATAGTTGGAGTTGGGGGTGGGATTTTTCTCTCACCAATCGTCCTTTTGAAAAAATGGGCAACACCAAAAACGGTTGCCGCTACATCTGCAATTTTTATTTGGGTTAATTCAATTGCTGGATTGGCCGGTGCTGGGGTTTCGGGTCAACTGAACTTAGATTTGGATATTCTCATGTCCTTTGCTGTTGTTGTTTTAATTGGTGGTTTTATCGGTTCTTTTTACGGCTCCAAGGTTTCATCACAATCCACTATTCAAAAATTACTAGTCATAGTGATACTCGTTGCGGCAAGTAAACGAATATTGGGTTTGTTAATTGTATTAATTTAGAACCCTACTTCATCTTCATGGCCACACTCTGGGTGAGCGCACAAAACCTTGTATTTGTCAGATTTTGGTCGAGGAATTCTATTCATTGAACCACACAATGAGCATTGGTGTTCGATTTCCTTAACTTCTTCAACATCAGACGCACCATCAAGAACTCTTCCTGTGTTTTGTGTAGACCAGCCAACCTTGTCCATATAGCCCCCGTCACCTTTCATTTTTTTACTACGAAGAGTGAGTTTCATCTTTCGTCGGCGTCGGCGTTTTGGATTCCCTGCCTTCTTTCCTGTTGGTTTCTTTGCCATGTTAACCATTTACTGCACAAGGCCCACCCTATTAGATAATTGGCATAGAAAGAGTCGGGATTTTAGATAAGATATGATTGACAATTATCTGGTTGATGAACTACTGTTTCTTCATTTTCTAACTCCTTCTTTAATAATTCTTGACCATCATCTCGGTTGCCATGAAATAAAACCACGTCACTAGCACCAACATCCTTGGCAAAATTGACAAGAAGAGAATGGTCTGCGTGATTCGAAAAAGAAAATTGGTCGACCTCTAAATTAATATCAACTAATTTACCAAATATTTTCAAGCGTGAAGAGTCTAATATTTGACGGCCCCCACTACCTTCTGCTTGGTAACCTGTCAATAACACTGCATTTCTTTGGTCATGTCTCAATCGATTGAGGTACCAATGTGCTGGTCCACCATCTAACATTCCACTTGTAGTTACGATAACATCTGCATCAATTGCCTTTTTCCGATCTGATTTACTAGAAACCAATCTTGCCCAGCGCTTAATTTTTCTAAATACATCAACATCTCTAATATAATCTGGATGACCTAGATAATGATTGAGAATACGTTTTCCCATACCATCATAATGAACATCCAAATCCAAATTGCTCTCCCACAAATAACGAAGCATATCTTGTCCTCTCCCATTAGCGAAAGAAGGAATCAAACATGTTCCACCTCTTTCTACGACTTCGATAACTCGATTAATAAATCGTTGAACTTCTGATTCACGGTCTGGTTGGTTTTTACCAGCATATGTTGATTCAAGGAATAAAATATCACTTTTTATTGGTTTAGCACCAATCACACAAGGAGATGTTCTTGTATCTATATCTCCAGACCATAATAAATTTCTATCACCAAATTGTATCTCCACCATTGCCGCACCAGGAATATGACCGGCTGGTAAAAACCGCCATTTCCATTCACCATGTTCAACCCATTCATCGAAAGAATGTGTAACTATTTGGTCAAGTGCTTCTTCTAAATCTCTTTTATCCCAAGGTAGTGGTTGGCCTTCTATTGAACTCACTTTGTAAGTGTCTCTCCATATCATCTCAAGAACTGCGGCTGTTAATTCCGTACAATGTAATCTAGCACTATGAGAAGCGACTAACCATGGTGCAAGACCAACGTGATCAATATGAGAATGGGTCAAAATTACATCAGAAACCGGTGGGCCTTCTTCAGGATATGTAGGTGGTTTTTTAGGAACAAAACCATAATCAATTTGTAATCGAGTCCCAGAATTGTCTTCAAGAATGCACCCAACATTACCAACTTCTGGTCCACCCCCAAGAAAATGATAACGAAGCTTGCCATCTTCTACGGGACTAGAATCATAATTTGTGGTTGAACCTGGAGTGTAAAGAACCATGATAACGAATTTCCGTAACTTCGATGTTTCATCAACCTTGGGTAAAGATGAGGTGAGTCCCCCTTCCTTTCCAGTAGAAAATAAAACACTGAGATTCGGAGGGGTAAATATTCGTTCAATTATCTGACTAACTATTATGTTCTGTCCGCGTTCTGACTTGAACACGTATTGCTTTTCACGCTATTTCTTATCAGAAATTTAGTGTTGCTTTTCTTTTGTTAATGTTGCAGTGGAAATATAGGGGTGGGTAACATCATTGAAAGTGCAGTGTCCCTTCGACTCCATGTGGCACGTATACCAGACACCCTATTTGTTGTCGATGAAACGCGTTGTTTTGGTTGTGCGGCGTGTATTGCACTATGTCCTGTTGATGCATTAATTTTGGATGATCTCCTAGTTGTAGTCGATGAACCTACATGTACTCATTGTGAACTTTGTATCCCGTCGTGTCCAGTATTTGCATTATCTTTAGAGAAGGATTAGTGGGATAATGAGAGTAGCAATTATTGGAGCTAACATATCTGGCCTTGCCCTTGCTCATATTTTGCATGAACAGCATCTTGACAATTTTTCAATTTATATTGTAGAAGAAAGAGCCGAAATTGGGTTTCCATGTTTAGGGTCTGGTCTTTTAGTAAATCATGAAAAATGGTCTGAAAAATTGAATACTTGGCTTGGTTCTTCAACATATATTCCAAAATTAAATCCAAATTTTGGTTTAGCTTTTAGACGCGATTGGCTAGAAAAGGATCTCGCCCTCTCTCTAGTGAGTAAAGGGACTATGATTGATGTACGAACAACAGTTGTGTCACAAAACAAAACCTCACTTTCCTTGATGGGGGTTGGTGGGTTATCTTCAGAATGGCATGGGGATATTGTAATTGATTGTAGAATAGAATCAAAACCCAATTTAATCGGTATAATTTCACAAAATTTACAGAAGAAAGGTTGGCAGAGAAATGATGGTACTTGGGAGGGTTGGTATGGACAATTACCTACAGAACACAATATATTACAAATTCTCGATTCTCAATCATCCTCCTTTGATGAAAACAACATTGATTTTTCATTAGAATCTGCAGAAAGTAATTTCCAAAAAATTTCCTCACTCATCTCAATAGGTAATGCAAAAGGATAAGCCACTCCTCGGTCAGTTTAATGTGGTCCTCTGATGGGTCAGTTTTGCTAGATTATGTTCTCAGTGATGGCATTGCTAGACATATTATTTTGATTGATCCAGATTCACAAGATAGTGAAGAAGCAGCCAAAAGATGTGTTGCTGCAGTTATTGCTGGTAGTAGGATGATATTTGTCGGCGGTTCAACAGGGACTGATAGTAATAATGTCCATGAAACTGTAAATGCAATTCAAGAGGCCTTGGAATTGTGTTCTTGGAATGCTTCCCAAGATTCTTCTTCTGATTCTAATTTATGGGAAGTACCAGTTGTATTGTTTCCAGCAGCAGCAAATGCCTTTTCCCCAACAGCAGATGGAATCACTTTCATGATGTTGATGAATAGCAAATCACCAAAATTTCTCATCGAAGAGCAACTAAAGGGTGCTACACCAATAAAACAAGCAAATGTAACTCCAATATCGATGGGTTATGTTGTCTGTGCACCTGGGGGAAAAGTTGGTGAAGTAGGTCAAGCAAATTTGATTGCAGAAGATGATATTGAACTCATCACAAGTTATGCAATATGTGCTGAATCATATGGTTTCTCTTCTATTTACTTAGAAGCAGGTAGTGGGGCAAATCAACCAGTATCTCCAAAATTAATCCAAGCCGTAAGAGAATCATGTAGTTTAACTATTCTAGTTGGTGGTGGTATCAAAGATGGAAAAACAGCTCGTATGGCTGTTAATGCAGGTGCAGATTGGATAGTTACTGGTAATTTAACAGAAGGATTTTCTGATGCCAATGGATTACAGATAACCCTTCAAACCTTCATTACAGAAATGAATTCATGAATAAATTATTCATCAAGTTCATCAATATCTTTCAGAGCAGGAGCAGCAGAACCACCAGGTGCATTACCTTCTGCCGGTTCTGGTATTGAATCATCAACTTCTAACCCTAATTCCTCTCTTCTTGCTTTTGTTTGTTCATGGGTTCTCAATACCCCTAAAGAATCTTGGAATGCTCCACTAACCACACCCCTTGTTCTTTCAGATTTACGCAAACCATCAACTTCAGCAGCCATTCTATCATGTACTTCCTCTAAACTCTTCAATTCAGCAGTGCGATCTGACAAACCACCTTCAATATCACTAATCGTTAGTTGCATTTGTTGTATTCGCTCATCTCGCTCAAACACATCTCGATGTAATCTTCTTTCCCTTCTTCTTAGAGCCTCATATTCCCTATTTCTTTCAAGTAATCTGCGTTTTAATTCCTCAATCTGTTCAACGAGATAATCATGTTCTGCTGAAATAGAACGAGGCCCATCCATCATTCTCTGCATTTGCCCATCTAATTCTTTGAGACGAAGATCTCTTTGCTCTAACAGAGATTTTGTTTGTGTTACCATTTCTCGTAGTTTGTCTCTTTCTTCTGAAACAGTATTATTTTCTATTTGTTCGGCTTCTATTTTACGATGAGCATCTTCTAATTCATTGTTTAAATTTCTAACTTCATCAGCAGTGATTGAAGTTAAACCCGCTTCAGCGGCCTTTTCCAACGCTTCAACCAATTGATCTAATTTTGCTTCTAACTCACCAATTATATTTGCTTGTGATTCAACTTTTTCAGAAAGGTCGTTTTCATTACGCTCCAATTCATCAATTCTAATTGCCCCAACAGAGTTAGCAATTGCTTCTTTTTCTCTTCTAGTATCATCTAGCATCCTTTCAAGGTGAATAATTCGGGCTTCTCTGTCACGTAAATCCTCATCCGCTTTCATTAAACGCGCTCTCTCTGGTGCACCCAATTCTTCACGCTCAGATAAATCAAGTTCCATCACTCGATTTCTTTGATTTGAATTTGCTAAATCTTTGTTTGCAGAAGCCAATTCTTCCCATGCAGTAATTACTTCATCAACAAGTTGCTCCTGTCCATAACCAGATAGCATTCCTGCTAATGCTGCACGGTCTACATCATCCCCCGCAGCTGCTTTTCCATTAGTGGTCTCCGCTCGTCCCATACTCAATCAAACACCCTATCGCAAGCGGACCATTCTTGAACCTTCACCTTGACATTAGTCAAAGTAAGTCATTCTTGACCCCTTTTCAAGGACACCGAATCAATCTCAACTGATTGCAGTATATTGGTCATCAGGCATTACCATTGACAGTTTTAACGCCCCATCAGCAACTCTTGCCATTGGGTCATCAGCACACCAAACACGCACATCACCAATATCAGCGAGTTCATCAGCCACGCGGTCAGCTAAACCATCGATTAGTGACCCTCCACCAGATAGGATGATGTTGTTACGCAACAATGATTGATACTCAGGGTCTGCACCAGAAACAATTCCTTTTATTGTTCTTACAAGGTGTGGTACTAATTCTTCACAAGCGATTTGAATTAAGTCACCGACATCAACAACTTGCTTCTTCCCATCAACAGAAAGTTCAACCATCTGTTCTCTTTCATCTCCACCAACATATGAACCAGCTTCTTTCCACTGGCGAACCATGTCTTTAGTTAGTTGAGCACCTGTGAATTTCTTAGCAACTAATTCCATTAAGCGTTCATCAATCCAATCACCTGCTTCACTAACAGTAACTTGATCATCTTCACTAGGGAATGTTCCGTAGATGCGAGCGACATCTGTTGTTCCAGCACCAATATCAACTACAATACTTCCACCAATTTCATCAAGACCAAAAGCAACTGCAAATGGTTCGCTAACAACCATAATTGCGTTAACCTGGCCACGTAGAATGCTTACCAAGTTACTCTTATCAACGAATGAAATATGAGATGGTGAGCAAATTACACCAAATACTTCGTCGAATTCTTCTGGGTCAACCGCTTCAACTAAATGAGTAACAAACGATTTTGCCGCTGCTAAATTATTTTCATCATCTTGTGCGACTCCTGCTGAAAGAGGATAATACAAGTTACAAGCCAACTTATTTTTCAAAGCATCTCCTCCAAACAAAGTATCTCTCTTCAAGAAGTTACGAGCGATCGGGTCCTTAGGTTTCCCAACCACTGTTAATACACTTTCATTCGTTCCATTCGACGCAGAAATTGTCGATTGAAATGTTCCTAAATCTATTCCGATGTACAGTCTTTCACTCATCGTTATCACCTATATGCGGTGCTACCGCTAACGGCAGGGAGCCACTATCATGGTTTGAAGGTTCACCTTCGGAATTGATTTCATCAACTATAATTTGAGTGGTGGTTTTATGCCGTTCAACTATAATTAAACCAGTTGCGAATAAGATAATTATAATCATCAGTCCAAACCAATATTTACCTAGAGAATCGCCACCCTGCTCTTCATCCCCCCCCTCATTATGAGTTATTATTAACCAAGGAGTCAGGGTTTCCACGGCATCTCTTTGAACCCCCTTAACAGCTAATGCGAAACCAATTTTATCACCATTTAACCCAACACCCCCGCGTTCGGGCCCGATGTTTATTTGATGGGCAATAATTTCTATTTCCACAAACTCTTGTCCACTGAGAATTTCTGACGGAATATGAACACCCTCAATCGTTTCAATATTCTCTTTTAGACCCTCTCCATCCAAATCATTTCCTAAGAAAACTTGACCATCTTGTAAGGTAACAATTAGATCCAAATCATCACGCGAATCAATATTTGGGGCAGAGTTCCAAACAAGGCGAGCATCAAAATCTTCACCATCTACAATAGGCATTTTCCAAACCACATTTTCAGATGTTGAAAGAAATGGGCCAGTAGCCCCCTCACCCTTCCAATTATGATTAGAAACAGAATCAAGCGGGCTTTCACCCATCCAATTCTCAATCATATCTTTCCAGTTATTGTCTATCAATCTAAATGAATCATGAATCCAAATATTTGCTGCCGGGTCAACTGTTGAATCATTCATTTTTTTATTTAAATCCTCAAAATTAACAAGATTAGAGATATTTGGCCTACCCCACCCCTGTTGATTATCTGGTGCTACACCTAAGGTCAACTCGGCTTGCCGCCCCCCTTCAAGTGAGTCGGCACTCAAAACCATCAGGGCTCTGATTAGTGGACCAGAGGGGGTAAATCCTTGGGCTAAGGATAGATTCCCATTAGTTAGATTATTATCAACGGATTCAGCCCAATCAGGCCTTAATGAATCTGATGAAACAACACGTCGACTATCATTTCCAGTAACCCAACCAGTTTCAACCATTTGTTGTATAATGGCCGCGAAAGCTGCAGCCTGCGGCGTTGCCATCGAAGTTCCTGTGGAACTCCTCCAACCATCATTATTAGAATCGTGCACACCATCTCCTTTAGCAGAAATTATAGTTTCACCTGGGACAACAATAGTGACACCCATTCTACCTTGAGCAGTTTCTTGTCTTGGAGACAGAGTCCACAAATCATTAGTCCCATCTTTTGCCGCGGCACCAACAGATACAACATTCAATCCATTCGCGGGTTCTAAAACCTCATCTCCAGTATTACCCGGAGCAACAAAAGAAACAGACCACGGTACCGAGAAGAGCCACGAGTCAAATTTACTTGTGCGTAGTGTATATTCTATACTATCATCACCCCAAGAATCAGAACGGATTACACTACCATGCGCACTAGCTTCCCAAAATAATTCACCAATATCTGGAATTTGCCAACCATCATCATCTACAACATCTTCAATCACGAGGCGAGCACCATGGGCAATTGAAGTACCTTCACCCGGAGTAGCATTAATCCAATCACCATTATTTTCTGCAGAAACTTCCCAAATAGAACGACAAGCCAAACTCCCCGCTACATGAGTTCCATGACGATAATTTTGATTATTTGGTGAATCCCAATCATCTACAGTCCCATTGAAGAAGACAATTTTTCTATGATTTATTCCCGGTGTTCCTGTTGCATTGTTCCATTCGCTTCCCGAAGCCCCTGGCTCAGTAGCCTCGCGGAAACAAGCATGATCACGATCAATACCTGAATCTGCGTTAGTAATTATTACTCCAGTTCCATCCAATCCAAACAACCAAGCGGGTTGGCCAGAAATATTTCCGTGTTGCATTATTGCCGCGGCAACATCATTTCTTCCAACTGTTTCAAGAACCGGTTCAACCCAATGTATCCCATGTATAATTTCAACAAATTGCCACCAATTTTCAAACCCCGTACTTGGAGTGATTTGAATGACCTCTGAAAGAGGAGAGCCCTGCATTGGTGAGAAAATCACCACAGGATGCAAACCTATCATATTCAAAACAGATATAATTTCATCTTTTTCACTCACTTCTAATCTCGGTTCAAGCACAACGATGTAAGTTTCAAATTCACCAACCAAACCCCTATATTCAGTAATTTTAAAGGGTATTTCCCCTTTTTCAATAGGAGCCCAAACTAACATTTCATTAGCACTTAATTGACGTAATGGTACAACTCCTTGTTCTATCAAATCGTTCCAACTATCGACACCCAACAGGATATCAGATTCGAATATTACTTCACCAAATTCTGGCTGTTCATCATGTAGCATTGGTGGGAGGGGGAATATGAAAAATAGTGCAAGAAAAACAACACTAGACCCCCTCGCCATGGTTTTGTCACCTCCCGTCGCGTTTAAGACGACAACCCAAGTCGGCGGCTCAATGAAGGCTTACCGAGTAGTGGGTAAATTCCCCAATGGAAAGATTATCCAATCATTTACACAAGATGTTGTGGCTAATGATGAAGATGAAGCACGCCATCGTGTTGAATCATCATTTGGTAGTCGCCACAGAGTTACTCGCAGATCGATAAAAATCGCTAGTATCGAACAGATTGACCCATCAACTTCGAATGAAGCAAAGGTGATTTCTGCTTTCCGCGAAAGCACAACTCCAGCGCCCGCAGAAACATCTCCATCAACAGAAGAAGAATAATCAATAAATCTTCGAAATAGTCTTGATAAACCACCCCCTCCCAAGAAACAAATTGTTCTAGGGTGATTTTTTGATTCATATTTTATTAATACCATCATGGTATTCTCACTCTAAAGCCCCTCTATTGGGTAGTTTTTATCGAGAGCAAGCCGAAGCCTTGACAGAAAGAGGATTCAAAGTAGGAATAATTGCAGCAAGATTCTTTGATTTACCATCAAAGGATTGGTTACATGGTGAAAACCAGAAAATCACCCATTATGTTGAAGGCCCGTTGAATGTAGTTAGGGCGGCTCAACGATTATACCAACCAGGACCGTTTCACCGAATTCCATTCATCTATAATGCGAGCATTCGACAAAGGCAAAAACTCGGTTTGAAAATGTTTGATTCATATGTCGAAAAACACGGACTTCCAGATATTATCCATGGTCACAGCGCTCTTTGGGGTGGTGTATTAGCTTCCGCAATCGCTTCTAAACACAATTTACCTTTCATAATGACAGAACACGCAAGTGTAGTACCAAGGGGAATTGCGGGACCACGTGAGAGGAAAACAGCAGAACAAACATATCACGCAGCATCAAAAAACTGTGCACTCAGCCCTTCTTTAGTTGTCGATTTAACCACAACCTTAGATTTAGATAACATTGATTTTGAAGTAACACCACATATGGTTGATGAGAAGTTTGTTTACTCACCCCCTTCTTCTTCTGATGAGACCTTTAACTGGCTTAGTGTTAGTAATTTAGTCGATGACAAGGGTCATGATACATTATTACGGGCATTTTCTAAGTTAAATGATAAAAAATCAAAATTAACTATTGTCGGAGACGGTCCTTTAATGGCTAGTTTACTGTCATTATCTAAATCGTTAGATATCGAAGACCAGGTTGTATTTACAGGGATAATATCTAGGAATGAAATTCCAAACATATTCACAAATTCTCACGCCTTTATTCATCCAAGCCGATATGAAACACAAGGAATTGTAATAATAGAGGCATTAGCTACTGGCCGGCCAGTAATTTCAACAAAGTGTGGAGGCCCAAACGACGTAATCAAAGAAGGCGACGGGTACCTAATTCCAATTGATGATGAACAAGCAATTGTAGATTCTATGAAAAACATGATGAAAAATAAATGGGACAGCGAATCAATATCTGAAAGATGTATCCAAAGATTCGGTAAAAGTGTTATAATTGATCAATTAGAAGAGTTATATAATTCAATTACAAATCACAATTAAAGTAATTACAACCCCAAAAACATCTCCCTTTTCTTTAATTGAAGTTCAATGGCTGCCACATCTTCTGGAGTTTTGAGACCAACCACTTCTTCCGGGTCAGCAATCGGCACACCTTCTACACCCAAACCTAGAGCAAGACAACCCCTCACCATCTCATTTGGAAAGCCCAATTCACCCGAAATAGTGTTATAATTATCTTTTTCCTCATCATAAAACTCGTCATGAATAGAGGTCAACACATCATTTAGTGCAACCTGGCTAACCCAATATCCACCAACATTAGTCTCTCCGAATTTAGGCATATCCATTTTTTCAAGATGCGTTTCAACAGAATCAACAATATTCCCATTTGCATTACGTAATATAGGGGCATAGGGATTATTTCTGAGAGTCGTAGGTAAAGTAAATCCAACTTTTGCCTTTAAGTGGTGCGCTAGAGATGATTCTATTGTCAATTTTCTTACAAGTGGTTGGGTTCCAAATGAAACATATATTTGTTCAATAGCCAAATCTAGTTCATTGATAGCACAGAAAACGGCATTACCCGTTCCAAGGGCTTTTGGCTGAGTGATAATTTTTATCGGTAACCCCTTCAGTTGTTTTTGGTATTCCATTTCCCTATCTGGTGGAACAATAATAATTATTTGAGAAAAATTCAATTTTGAATTCAGTAAATTATTTATCACCATTTGAGTAGATGGAACACCATTCAATGTTAGTAACGGTTTGTGTGTCGTGATTCCCCCTTTCACCATCCTAGACCCTTCACCCCCGCAGAGAAGAATTGCTGCCAATGGGGGTTGTTCAGATAATTTTGGCATTAAAGTTGAAATATCGAAGAGAGATGCTTTTTCTCCTGATGAACAAATTTCAACCCCCTCTTTACTTAAGCTAGAAAGGTCAGCCCCATCCTCAAGTAATGCAATGAGATTACCTCCAAATCCCGCTCCCATCACCTTGAGGCCCAGCACACCAGGAATATTACGAACCTTGGTTGCTATTTCATCCATTTTTTGGGTTCTAATACCGTAAAGTTCTCCAGCATCATCCCAAGATTCATTCATGATTGTCGCGATGTCATACGGGCTACATTCAGATTGTGAAAGGACAAATTGCATTTTCTTACTCCTTTCTAATTCTCTCATAACGAAGCGAAAACGGTCTGCAACTTTGATAATTCCCGACCCATCTTGGAAAATCGAAGGATAGAGTAAAGGTAACCTCTCACTATCTTCTGGCCACATTTTTAATAATTCATCAGGTGTAATACTATGAGGTAAAGAATTTGCAACCTCCCTCCAATCTAGTTGCCAATTATTTGGTAAAAGCCGATGGACAATTTCTCTAGCAACGATTGCAAGTTTATTGAATGAAAGCATTGTATCACCACCCTTTTCAGAAGGGTGAGTGAAAATGGTTGCGAATTTATATCTTGAAAACGACTTTGGTAACTTAATAATTTCATTTGTAAACGGCTCAAATGTCAACTTTAGCACACCATCAGAGCCAGCATACAGCATTGTGGCGTGGTCCATCATTCCACCGCGAGTCCCACAAAACCATTCGGCTTCAGCCGTTGCAATAACCAAATCATCAAGCTCAATTGATAATCCGTTTGACAACCTAATTGCAAACATCGCAGTAGTTGCTAATGCAGAAGAGGAAGAAGCGCCAGAAGCAGGCGGAATAGTTGATGAAATATACATATTGAAGCCATTAATTACATCCATCTTCATTTGAGTATGTTTTACAGAACCCATCACATAATTTGACCAATGCGGTGGCGGGGTTCCAACCGATTCTAACCAACCCAACCAATCATCATTTTTAGGTAAGGGAGAACCCAACTTTTTTTCCCAAGGAGGAAACTTATCATCTGAACTAACACAGGATATTAACCCATCATCCCTCGGCCCAATTACACCCCACATTTCTTGTGAATCACTAGCCATAGTAACTAATTCACTTGTGAAACCCTTCCAGTAATCAGTATGTTCTCCAATCAAACAAAGTCTAGCAGGGACCCTTGTTATCCAAATTGGTCCAACCCCAAACGCACGTTCATATTGCTCAACTAAATTTACAATATCATCATCAACACCTCTGCAATTTTCAATTATTGTAGTGGTGTTTCTAGCTTCTACCAATCATTCCCCTCCACAATAAATTATTGCCTCTTCAATCATATCTTTGATTGAGGATGAAGGACGCCAGCCAGTCAGTGAGGTTATTTCAGAATTATTCACAACTCCAGATAATTCATACTCAGCCGCTTCTCCATGTTTAATTTTATAATTACAACGCGTTGATATTTGTTCTGCCAATTCTAAAACAGATAGAGAATTATTACCTCCAACTGGTAAAGCCATATCGCAATCTATCGGTTTTTTTGAACTAAGATTAATAATCAGGGCAACTAAGTCGCTAACATGTATGAGGTCTTTTTTTGTTGAACCATCTCCCATCACTTTTAGCACCCCATCTGTATTGCCTTGTTTAGCAAATATACTAACCAAACCCCTCATGTTACTATTAACTTCAACACCTTGAACACTAGATGATCGGAGTGATATAACGCGATGTGAGGAATTAATAAAAATTCGTTCAGCAGCAATTTTTCCTCTACCATAACCATCTATTGGGTGAGCGGGTGATTTAGAATTAAAAATTCTACAATTATTTGAATGAACTCTTATTGATGAAAGATTGATGAAAAAGAATTTACCAATAGCATCACAAATTTTAACCAATCTACTCGCTAATCCTTCTATTTCTTTTTCTAATTTAGATTGTTTATCTTGTTGTCGAGAAGGCATTGGGCTTGCGAGGTGAACTATCGTTTGACATTTTTTTTCAATTAATAGTGATTTAATATCTTCATCAGAGAGATTTCTCAAATCAATAGCAAATCCTTTGTCTCCTAGACAATCCATTAAATGAGAACCAACAAATCCAGTGGCGCCAGTGACACCAATCATATTCTCACATCAATCAAGGCCAAGTTCAACCACACATTCAGAAACATATGTAGCCAATTCTTCGTCACTAAAAGTATCCCCCTTGCTAGAATTGTATTCTTCTAACATCATTTTATTCATACTTTTCTTTGGTGTCCAATTACCAACTGGTGGCGATATAATATAATGTAAATCAGAACTCCATAAACGAGCAACTTCATCACTAGTGACTAAATCTTCGTGCAGTTTTTCTGCTCGAATTAATCCCTTTTCTTCAACCTCAAACCCAGAACTAGCAAATGGCATTGAGCGTATTACATTTACAAGTTGACCAAGGCTAAAGGATTTCATTTTGAGAACAAATATTTCGCCACCCGAACAAATATCAATAGCGTCAATCACTAGGCTAGCAGCATCAGGAATAGGCATTGCAAACCTCGTCACCCTTTCGTCAGATATCCATATCCCCCCTCTTTCTTTAATCCCCTTGACCATCGCAGGGATTACCGAACCTCTACTTCCGAGTACATTTCCAAAACGCACACAGGCACACTTCGTGGCATTGGGTAAATTTCCATCTATTGTTAATTTCTCTGCAACATATTTGGTTGCCCCCATTGTTGAAGTGGGTGCAACAGCCTTGTCAGTTGAAATTGTCATCATCACATCAACGCCATTTTCTTTAGCCATATCAACTACATTTTGAGTTCCAAGGATATTGGTTTTAACCGCTTCAATAGGATTTTGTTCACAAATTAGTACGTGCTTCAAAGCTGCAGCATGAATTACGATATCAATTCCACCATAGAAAGCGCGTGCTAAAGCCCCTTTATCGCGCACATTTCCAATAATGAATGTGATGTTATCATAGTTAGATAATTCTTGTTGGAAATAGAAGTGTTTTGAATCATCTCGTGAAAAAATTACCACATGTGCAGGCGAGCGCTGTAATAATTGTCGAACAATTTCAGAGCCAATTGAACCAGTTCCCCCAGTAACCAATATACGACTTCCTTCTATACGCACATAACCACCCTTGAATTTACTGAGTTTGGATATTAGTTATGGAGATAACCCAACGATACCCACTTGGCGACGCCTTCATGACCCCCGGCCGGGCCCAAGCGAATGAGGGTGTGCAATGAGTGATGCCGCGGAATTACAACGAATCGCCCGACTTATCGAAATGTACAGACAACAATTAACCGCTTTAGGCGAACAAATTGAGAGATTGGGCGAGGCGATAATTGAGCACCAAGAGGTAATTAGAGCATTAGAATCTGTAGAAAATAATACCTCGCCCAAAATGATGATTCCGCTAGGTTCAGGTACCCAATTAATTGTTGACCAGATGAAAAATCCAGGTGTAGTTATTGATATTGGTAGTGGTATTCAAGCGGAGAGGACAGTTATTGAAGCGGTTGAAATCCTTAAGAAGCGCATTAATGACATCCAAGAACTAGTCACAACATTACAATCAGAATATGATGAAACCGAAGCCAAAGTGAAAGACATGGCAACACAGTTCTCTGCTGATGCCGCGGAATTACAATCAGAAGAAGAATCGAAGCCAGAAGTTCAAGAAGATTCTGAACCAACAGAACAGAAAAAACCAACTCAAAAGCGTAGAAGACGAAATGTCTCTGGAGAATTAACTTTAGATGATTGAGGTGATTCCATGGGATTTTTTGATAGGTTTCGCAAACGAGTGAAAGAGGTTGCTGATGACACCGACATTGATTCATTAACTGTTGATGAAGAATCCGAAGAAGCACAAGAAGCAATTGCAAAACGTCAGCAAATCAAAGAAGATCAAGAGGCACAATCAGAAACTCCACAAACAGAAGTAGCGACTTCAACTGAAGATGATTGGGAAGATGTTGAGGAAATTG
The DNA here is from genome assembly GCA_016845345.1 of Methanobacteriota archaeon. Classification (GTDB taxonomy): domain Archaea; phylum Thermoplasmatota; class Poseidoniia; order Poseidoniales; family Thalassarchaeaceae; genus MGIIb-Q1. Next base: position 5,799 of record JAERSV010000005.1, on the reverse strand, counting down.
AAGCCATATCCACACCTCAAGTAGAAGAGGAAGAGTGGGATGATTGGGAGCATGAACCAATCCTAGAACCCATATCTCCATTACTCGACAAAAAACAACGAAAACGCCTCGAAAAAGAAGCAAAAGAGGCGATAAAAAACCGCCAACGCCTCAAAAAAGAAGGCTTTGATGTAGACCAAGAGGTTCGACCCGACGGCTCAAAAATAGACTTGCAAATCATGCGTTCTACCACAGGTAGAAAGTTGGTTGAGGTGAAAAGCGCACCCCGTGGCTCCACAGGACCGACAGCTGTTGAGACTGAGACTGGAAAAACCCTCGAGATAGATCTTGGCGGTGGGGTCGTTGAGACTGGTGGTAAAATTATCAAAGGTGGCGAAGCACTTGATGCCATGCTCGAAGAATTAGAACTCGTGATGTTAGAAGCAGATATGGGCCGAGCATCTATTGAAGAGGTGATTACAGCCCTTCGTAATGAGTTAGTTGGCAATCGATTACGCAAAGGCGCAGACCTATCTAAAGTCGTCGAAGCGTCCTTAAAAAGAGCATTGCGAACACTTCTATCTGCCGGCTATTGGGATTTTGACGCAACAGTCGATTCATTACTGGAATCAGGTGATTTACCAGTTGTAATCATGATGGTTGGGGTAAACGGAACGGGTAAAACAACCACCACAGCAAAAATTGCTCATCGCTTGAAAAATAAAGGCAGGCGAGTGGTGCTAGCGGCATCTGATACTTTCAGGGCAGGAGCAATTGATCAGTTAGAAACGCATGCTGAGCGCCTTAACATTCGATGTATTAGTAGTCAGCGTGGTGGAGATGCAGCAGCAATTGCCCGCGATGCTATTGAGCACGCTAAAGCCAGAAAAATGGATGTAGTCATAGTTGATACAGCAGGTAGAATGCAAAACAAATCCAATTTGATGGAAGAATTACGTAAGGTTCACCGCGTAACAAAACCACACCTTGTGTTGTTTGTGGGCGACGCCTTGGCAGGCAATGACGCTGTTGAGCAAGCCAAAGAGTTCCAACGAATGCTCAAGTTTGATGGAGCAGTATTGTGTAAATTAGATACTGATGCAAAAGGTGGTGCAGCACTTTCAATTGCTCACGCAACTGACAAACCAATTGTGTTGGCTGGGGTTGGCCAAGAATACGATGATTTGAAACAATTTGACCCCGATTGGCTGATTGAAGAAGTCTTCTCTTGATGAATCATACCTCCTAAATCCTTTTCAATACCATAGTTTATAGAGGCTCAATGGTCAAGCAAACACCATCATACTTAGTCACAATCATCCTAGTATTATCTGTTCTAACCAACATTGAGTTAGTTGGTGAAATTAAACAAGATAATGCAAAATTTGTAAATGAAAAGAGCACACCATCACAGTTTATGGAAAACGGCACTTTCATAAATACAGGTATGAAAGGTAAAGACCAAAATTTAACAAACTGGCCAATTTCGAACGGGGCAATTGTTCCATTATTAGAAAGGGCAGACACATCGACTTTTCTTTTTCAAGATACATTCAATAACCAAAGTAACGGCCCTCCTAATGATTGGAATTGTGGTTCAGAAGGTGTGGTAGAAACCTCTGGTAAAGCACATTTTACCGCCGGTGGGCAGGCAACGGAAAACGCTTATTGTCATATTGATTTGAATCATTTATCATTAAATCAAACGGGTAAAGCTACTTTTCATTTTCGAACTTGGGTTAAAGATGGTTATGAGCATTATTTCCGCGGCGTCAAATTATATGGTTTATTGAGTGACGAAAGAAACTTTTTTGTAATGATGGAAGATAATACTAGTGAATTAATTTTGACTACAAATTACCAAACCTCAGACGGTACTTGGATAGTAACATCGTGTCCAACGGGAGTAACATCTATTCCCCAACCTTCACTTCAAGTCGACTTTCATGATTGGCATATTTTAGCAGATTCTGTTCAACGACATTTTTGGTTATATCAAGATGGTATCCTCCGCTGTGAATTTGATTACCAACCAGTAGCAAATAATGGATTAGGCCATATGATGGAAATCGGGTCATGGGGTTCTTTTTCTGATACCTCAGCAGCGCAATATGACAAAGTTGCGGCCACAGTTGGATGGGTGCCTTTTCAAACAGGAGGCACCTGGATAAGCCCCCCACTTGAAAAAGATCCTGACTATGAGTGGGGCAGTCTTGATTTGGATTGGCAATGGTATGGTATTGGTAATTTCCAAGATGTGCGAGAGACCATCCGTTTGACAGTACTTGATTGGAGGGATAATACACCAATTGAAGGATTCACAAACTTAAGACCAACATCAAATTTCCTTAACATCTCATCAATCCCTCATAACATTCCCTTAAAAATTCAAATTGATTGGTTGCCAAACATCACTGCAGATTTAATCGCCCTTTCAGCAATTAATTATCAATCTGGAGAACTCAGACCCTTGGATTTAGAGATGGATTCTTTAAGTGCAAGTGGTGCAAATAGTGTAGCGCCCATACTTTTGCGAAGTGAATTTTATGCTCACAGAATGCAAGGATATCAGCGAGATATTGATATTGGGATTTCAATAGAAAATGGTCGCAATTATTCAACAACATTCAATTCATCACTAATTGATTCCATGCATTGGGGGGGTTGGTTTAATGAAAATTATTCAGCACTATCGGCTGGATTGTATAATTTGACAGTAACTCTTGATCCAAATAATGAGTGGGATGAAGAAAATGAAGACAACAACCAACTCACCACATTTTTCTATGTATCTCCATCCTCTGGTCCTAATATTACATTAGTGAATAACCCTGATGTAGGTGAACAAGCAATTTTCGAAATTGAGCCTACTGTTGAAGGCTTAGATATAGAATATTTATGGTTACAATGGGATGTAGGTGATGGTGAATTAATACAGATTCCATACCAGTTTGTTATCACTCATATCTATAATATTGCAGGAAACCACACATTGTCACTATTCGCATTCCATCAAAATAATCAAACCACATCATATACTACACTTGATTTTCAAATTGGAAACACTCCACCAATCGCCAACATTTCAGTGAGCCAGCCATGGCCAGCCCTAGCCCAAGTAGTACGCCTTTCATGCGAGAACTCAACCGATACTCCCGGAGAAGAGTTGACCTGCGAGTGGCTCATTGAGGAGGGTTTACCAGCCGAAAATCATGGCCAGTGGATAGTGGGAGAGACGATCATCCATCGTTATCCAAACTTAGGGGAAAAGCATGTCACTTTACGCGTGACCGATCCATTTGGGGCAAGTGATATTGTAGAGGCAAATTTCACACTAGAGGCCCAAGAAACCAGACAACTTTTAATCGGCGTGGAGACTAATTCTTCTGCCGTGTTTGAGGGTTCAACAATTATGGTTAGGCCAATTTGGAATCCTAATTTGAACGCATCGGAAAGAGAAAATGTTAGCCTTATATGGATGCAAGAAGGGGTTGGGATTTTTACCACAAAAAATGCTACTGGGTGGCACTCATTACCAGCCGGAACTGCAAACGGATTGAATGCTGGTTCAGTGTTATCACAATTGCAGGTGGGCTTAGAAACCGAATATGATTTAACAAATTTTTACTACACAGTATTGAATCGCCCGCCTGAGATATTTGTTCAAACTAATATTGTAAATCCACTTTATGAGGATGAACAATTCATTATAGATTGGTCTGGTTCAATTGATGACGAATGGGATACATTATCAGCAAGAATTTGGTTTGAACCGGACGTTGAATTCACAATCATCGAAGATACCTTCTCAAAAAAATTTAGCATTTCAATACCCAAATCAAGTACCTATCAAATGACGCTGGAAGTTTCTGATGGTACCGACACAGATAGTCTTACAATTCCAATTATAGTTGTGAATAAGCAACCAGAAATTAAGGTAAAGTGTACATCAAAATCGCACGGTGAGACGGCTGATGTGTTGTGTTTAATCACCGAATTTAATGAATCACCTTCTGATATAGGTAGCCTAACTATTTCTTGGGATTCACCATGGGTGCAACGCACTGGAATGGAATTTGAGGTCTTGGGTATTGAGCCTGGTAATCCCAACCGTGGCGAGAATGAATACGTAATTTACTATGAAGTGATTGATGACGATGGTGCAAGAAGTAATGGTTATGTATATGTACAAATTAATACGACTAGTAACACGTCGTTTGGGTCAACCTTTGAATTTAATGTGCTTAAATTTCCACTCTTTGCCTTCTTAGGAATGTTCATTATCGGTGGCTTAATATCATATATTTCTAATCGAAAAAAGCCGAATGAAGTTGGTAGTAAAGAATGGTTTAAACAAAATCCATGGAGCCAAGAGCTCAATCAATCCGACAAAATAATCTCTGAAGACGACGAGGAAAATACTGAATTAGATGACTAGCGCGGGTGAAATTATGACAGAAGAGTTCCTGAGTAGTGAAGAGAGCCAACAATTCTTTGGATTAATCCAAATGTTACAACGCTCAGCCTTAGTTGCTCTTGGTAAAATGCCCGACCACGAAGGTAACCATTCAGTAAACGTCGCAGAAGCAAAGGCAGCAATAGATTTGATAGCAGTCATTCAGAAGCGAACCGAAGGGAATATCGACGAAATGGAAACCAATTTACTGAGGGGAATAGTCACTGAAATGCGCATGCTATTTGTTCAAGCCCCAAAAGATATCTCAACCAAAAAGGCCGAAGAAAAGGATGCAGAGGAATTGAAAAAGACATTCACAGAACCATCAGAAGCACCCGCTGAAGTACTTACGGATGAAACCAAATCAGAAGAGGAATGAACCGTTCCTTTGATGTGCACAACAATTGTGGCCTGTAATGGAGGGGGAGCCAATGGTCCGGGTAACTGAGGTCACTGATGAAGAAGCCCCCCTTGCTTTGCTAGTTGATAATAATGAGATGGCCCTGTATCGCATGAATGAGATATTTCGTCAAAGAGATTATCGTGTAATTGAATGCCAAAACGGGGATAAAGCAGTTGATATTTTCATCACAGAGAAACCAGATTTAGTAATCATCTCATTAGATATCCCAGGACTTGATGGTCACGTAGCGGCTCTAGAAATGAGAGAATCTAGAAGTGATGCAAGAATCATTTTCACTACCCCTAGAAATAAATTAGAGTTGGCTGAAGATGCAGCATTTAGTGCAGGTGCTGTTGCTTTACTTCAAAAACCAATTACTCAATCATCCATGGATGAGGTATGGGATTTGGTTATGGGGGACATACCAGATGCACCAGGGGTTGAAGACCTTGACCAGTTGTATCCTGAAGTTGATGAAGAAGTTGAAGTAACTATTGAACTAGAAGGATTACCTGAGCCACCCCCACCCTCTGCATTACCTGCATTAGGTCCACCCCCTAAGCGAAAAAAGAAAGGAAAGGGGTTGTTGATGTTAGCGATATTATTGTTCTTGGGCTCAGCCGGAGCGATTGGATATGGCTTGTTCACTATGGGTTATATCCTAGTGTAATCAGAATTTAGGTTCATTCAACAGCGGTTGTTGATTTGATTCAATTTGGGGTTGGTTAGCATTTGCTGGATTTGTCAATACATTGAGTGGTACTAATTGTACAGGAACATAAGGAACAACAACCGAACCAACAGGTGCATCAGTCGAAGTTTCTACTTTGTGTGAGACACTACTCAACAACCCAGGGTCACAAGCGGCAATTCTTGCATCTAGTTGACTGTGAATCCAAACTTGCCACCCAGCCACCAAAATAAGTCCAACAGTGATAGCAGCGGCAACCAACCACAGCAC
>JAERSV010000004.1 GCA_016845345.1 Methanobacteriota archaeon | reverse complement strand
GATGCTTCAATCCCTTTGACAGAACCAGAGTGAGTGCCTTCTGAATGGATTTTGGAAACAACATATTCACCAGCATCAAGTAATTCAACAATTTTACACTGGATGTCTGGTGAAGCAAGGTGAACGGCCTCAAAGTATTGTTTGTAGCCAAGCCTGTCAAGGACGCCATGCGGGCCACCATCTGCACGGAATGAGGGTGAGAATAATTCCTCAATAAGATTTGAATTATTTTTATTCCAGCCTTCTTCAAACCAACGCCGAACAATAGTTACACTTTCAGAGTCCGGCATCACATCAACAAAGCACTTGGCGGGGGCTTAGAGTATTATTCACTTTCTCTATTAATTAGACTGCGTTACAATTTACTGTTTTAAGTCACCTGTGTAGTAATGTATGATTTGAAGTAAATTATGTATGAAATTCATGACTCAATATCTGATAGAGTAGTTAATGGATAGAGAGGAACGCCTGCTTCTGAAAAAGCCTCCATCCCACCCTCTTGGCGGTCAAGAATCGTGATGCACCCAACAACGTCACAACCCATCTCAATTAGTCGGTCAACTGCTTTTAGGGCAGACCCACCAGTAGTGGTAACATCTTCTAAGATGACACATCTGTCTCCCAATAATAGTGTGGACCCTTCGATTCCCGGTGGATTTCCTGTTTTACGTCCTCCTCTTCCCTTGGGTTCTTTCCGCATTATGAATCCCCTGAGATCGCTTCCTGCACCAGCCTTAGCGATAGCAATTCCAGTTAGCGGCACTGCTCCTAGTTCAAGTCCACCAACGGTGTCAATGCCCCCGAGCTCCTCGAGTTTGGCATGGATTAGCACTCCAAGATAATGCGCGCATTGTGGATCCATCATTACCGGTTTCATATCAAAAAAATGTCGGCTCTTACGCCCACTTGCCAAGGTGAATTCTTCATGGTCTGAGTGTAGCCAAGCAAGTTCTCTTATTTTCTCAATCAATGATTCTCTTGCGTTAGGTGCACTGGTTGATTCCGCCATGCTTGTCGCCAAAACGTTGTCATCATGGTAGGGCCATCAACGTTGCGAGTTCTTTATTTCCACTAATTATCTAATCTTGTTCAGTGCGAATGACTTTTAGCGCCCGCTTTCTAAACTGCTTTGTTGGGAAGCGGGACGGCGATTGAGCAATGTTACATCCATGGAATGAAGAGCGTCTATCTAAGGAGATGGATGCATACCATGTGTGGCTTGATGAGCATTGCGAGATAGAATATCAAATTGCAGAAAAGGCTAGAAGTCTGGGTAAAGATTTCACCGAGGTTGTGGAGATTCCTAGAGCCTCAGATTTGGCTGATAGAACTGAAAAATTGCTTGATGAATATCTTGATGGTTTGAAGATTGCAGATGAATTAAGAGAATTATTACTAAAATCTGAAAGAGAAACCACAGCGATTGAAATGAGTAAATCAGTTGCTAAGAGGATGCATGCACGCACTGCAGATTTAGAACGAGCAGTTGAGGTTGGATTACGAGTTGGCCTCGCAATTTTGACTGAAGCCGTATTGGTAGCCCCACTCGAAGGAATTAGCAATGTGAGGTTACTCAACAATGCAGATGGTTCACAATTTGTTTCGGTGGATTTTTGCGGCCCGATTCGAGCCGCAGGTGGTACAGCACAAGCACTCGCAGTCCTCATCACAGATGTGGTGAGAAGAGAGTTAGGTGTAGGCCCATACATCGCACGTCACGAAGAGATTGAAAGGGTCAAAGAAGAGTTTGGACTCTATCGAGGAAACTTGCAGTACCGCCCGTCACCAGAAGAGATTGAAACGATTGTCAAAGCTTGTCCGATAATGGTCAATGGTGAATCAACCGAAGCACAAGAGTGTGCTGGATATGGAAATATCGAGAATGTCGATGGTTCAAGAGTGCGCGGGGGTGTCCTCCTAGTTATCGGTGAAGGCTTGTGTCTGAAAGCACCTAAAGTACAGAAACACACTTCAAACTTAAAGGTCGAAGGATGGGAATTTATCAGCCATTTTGCCAATAAGAGCAAATCAGATGAAGAAGGGCAAAGCCTTGGATTTGAAAAGCGTTCAATCAAACCAATTTCGAGATTCATGGAAGACATCATCGCTGGCCGACCAGTATTTGGAGAACCCCTTGCCCCAGGGGGATTCCGCCTGAGATATGGAAGAACTAGAGCGACAGGCTTGGCGGCTGGCGCATTGTCACCCGTTACCATGCATGCGATGGGTGAATTCATCGCGGTTGGCACACAATTGAAGATAGAAAGGCCGGGAAAAGCATGTGCAGTCACTCCATGTGATTCACTACAAGGGCCAACAGTAATTCTCAAAGATGGCCGCTTTGGTAGAGTGGATTATTTGTCAAAATGGAGCGAAATTGATGATGACGTCCTTTCAATTTGGGATAATGGGGAAATAATGTTAGGATTCGGTGAATTCTTAGAGAACAACAAGAATCTCGTTCCATCTGCATATAATCGTGATTGGTGGGCGGCTGAACTTATTGAGGCTCTAGATGATGAGAAGTCTTTGTCAAATTTTGTTCAGGCTCTTGACATTGAGCGTTCTCAACTCCCCGACGGAATTCCAGGCATGATTTCTAATGATGATATGGAAAACTTCCACTTGAAGAAATCTTGGGTTCAACATTTGCAAACAATGCCACTTGATTGGAAATCAGCACTCAGAATTAGCCACCAATTCAACTGTGCAATTCCCCCACCATGGAATTTAAATTGGTTGGATTTGCCAATCGAGTGGCTTTCAGTATTACATTCAATTATTCAGGAAGCAGAGATTTTTCCTGCTGAAGAATCTAAGCAGAATCCATGGAACAATGATTCAACATCCATCCTTTGGATGAGATTGAAAGGCGGCGCAAAAAATTGGCCAAGAGAAGGTGAAGATAGCACAACTCCAGGTAATAAAATAGATGTCCCTCCACCTCTCAACGCATCTTATCGTTGTGGAGATTTACACCTTCAACACGGTATGTTAAAGACCTCAATGATGCTACTTGGATTACCCCATTATCACGATGGTGATGACATTATTGTTACTTCTAGTTGGGAGGGGCTGTTAGACGGTTTGGGGTTGAAAGTAAAAGACCAACAGATAACGAAGAGAGTAGAAATGACACCACATTTTGAAGACCGTTTACAGCGCATTGAAGGCGCCCTTCAAATCCTCAAAGTAGAATCTGAACGCTACAAGATTCTTGAAGCGAAAAGAGAAAAAGTGAGAATTCAGGCAGAAACTGCTGCACGTCAGAGGGGAGACGGAATTGCTGCCACAGACAAGGCAGGAGATGAGGCAGCAGCCACGGTTATTGATGAGGGCACGACAGACCCAGACCGCCTCATTGCTGCTCAGAAATTACTTGATGATAACGCAGTTGATGGTATCCTTCACATCATCCGAGAATGTAGTGAAGCGAGATGGGAGCACAATATACCAATCCGCATTGGAGCGAGAATGGCCCGGCCCGAAAAGGCGGCCGCAAGACTGATGAAAACCTCGGTTCATTCATTGTTCCCTGTAGGTACACAGGGTGGCCCCCAGCGTTTACTCACGGTGGCATCAAGCAAGGGTAATCTAAGAATTTCAATGGGGCCGCGTGAATGCACCAAATGCGGCCGAGCCTCACCATTTACAAAATGTCACCATCGTCTGGTTTCAGAAGACGTTTCATCAACCTGTAATGGTAGGACTTTAGCGATTAAATCCTCAAACTCGAACAGCCGTCGACAAGGAGAATTCCAAACGGTTCCATTAACAAGTATTCTTGAATCAAAGATTGAAGAACTGGGCATTGACAAAATTCCGAAGGTCAAATGTGTAAAGGGTTTAACCTCAAAAACCCAAACACCAGAACCTCTTGAGAAGGGAATATTACGCGCTCGTCACAATTTACCGGTGTTTCGCGATGGGACTGTGCGGTTCGACATGTCCGATATCCCAGTAACCCATTTCCGGCCTTGTGAGATAGGCACTCCATGGCAACGCTTGGTGGAATTAGGTTATGTTTCAGACGTGGACGGTAATCCACTGGAATCAGACATCCAAGTTGTTGAGTTGTTTCCTCAAGATTTCATTCCTAGCACTAAGGGAATTGATCACTTATTGAACACCTGTAATTTCATTGATGATTTGCTCATTAGATTTTACAAAATGGAGCCATTTTACAATGTTGAAGGCGTAGAAGGACTTGTAGGGCAGATGGGGATTGCTTTAGCGCCTCACACATCTGGTGGGGTACTATGTAGAATCATTGGATTTACCGATGCATCAGGTGGATATGCGCACACACTTTTCCATGCTGCTAAGCGTAGAAACTGCGACGGTGACGAAGATTGTATTATGTTATTACTAGACGGATTACTGAATTTCTCTAAACAAATACTCCCTGCTAATAGAGGTGGAAGAATGGATGCTCCTCTTGTCCTCACTACGCGTTTGAATCCAGCAGAGTTGGATAAAGAAGCTCTGAACGTTGATTCAGCGTGGTTTTATCCACGAGAATTCTACGAAGCAACCACCAAGATGCCGCATCCAAAAGAGGTTGCTGACATCATGGATTTCGTTGAGAAGAGAATTGGAACGATTGGTGCACTACGTGGGTATGGGTATACTCACAATCTAACATCATTAGACGCAGGGCCATCTAATTCTGCTTACAAGATTCTTGAGACCATGGTTGACAAGATGAATGCACAAATCTCATTGGCCGAAAGATTACGCTCAGTTAATGTTGAGAGGGTTGCATCATCAGTAGTTGAATCTCACTTTTTCCCGGATTTGAGAGGTAATCTATTGGCCTTCACTCGTCAGAAATTTAGGTGTGGGAGGTGCGGAGAAAAATTCCGCAGAGCACCGCTATCTGGTAAATGCATCAAACCGGTAAAGGCGACTACTGGAACTGCAGCGATTACTCGAACCGACGGCCCAATGCAATGTGAGGGCAACCTAATCATGACGGTTTCAGAAGGGGCTGTAAGAAAATATGTCAAAGTGGCAAACCATGTAATGGAAACATTCGGGACATCTAACTATACTCAACAAAAATACGCGGTTTTAGCAGATTCACTTGATAGTTTGTTTAAGAACGATCGCGTAAAAGTGTACACATTAGATGATTTCTACTAACGAACCTTCCGCAATTCGGTGAATATGTCAATTTCAACGAATCAATCCGGCATTATGTTTATTTGCCGAACAGGTTGATGCCGAGCATGGTCAAGACTCAGGGTGGCGTATTCTTCGCCCACCGTGTTCAACTTTGTTTTGGCTTGGATTGTGTTGGTCACCACAGTCCTCATTCAACCCGGGACTCCGCCGCCTTGTACTGATCTTCGTCTCTTCTTCATTCAGGGCGGCGGATGCGCCCACCTGCAAAGAATCCAACAATAGGTAGTAGAAGAGAAGTAATCAAGACCAGCCCAACATCACCTTCTGAGACCTCAAAAGAATCAAAGAATTGATTGACAAAATCTAGTCCAACTGTGAACAAAATCAAGGCAATAATTCGCGGTACTGCAGCAGAAATCCCGGTGAATAAACCAGACCAACGTCCTCCGTAATAAGCCGCAAGGAAAACCCAGATGAGTGAAAGCAGGAGGAAGAGATTGACTGGAACACTTGGGAACCAAGATTCAATCATAGGTGTTGAAAGAATCCCTAAAGGAAACGCAGTAACAATCAATAAAATCCGATATAACATTCCAATTCCATACACTTGACGCATTGCCTTTCCTAAAGCAACAGGGCTTTCTTGTGGTAACGTACCACGGTACTCAAATTGAGCACCTAATTCATTACAGAACGAGATTTTATTTGAACGGGAAACAAATCTCATACCTTTGCGTACCATTTTCAAATAATTGTCAATTTCACTCATTATTATCATCTCCAAATAATGTATTTATTCCTTCAACTAGTGGCACCCAGGCATCTTTTAACTCTTGCAATCTATCTTTTCCATCAGTTGTTAGTGAGTAGTATTTTCGAGCTTTCCTTCCTTCAATTTCTTTGCGCATTTCTGGTTGAAGGTACCCTTTTTTCTCAAGTCTTCCCAGTGCGGGGTAAAGGGCACCTTCCGTGATGCTGAATCCCCCAGCGGTAGCTTCCTCAAGGCCATCAATAATGGCCCCACCGAAGTTAGCACCTTTGTTGAGATAAGCGAGAAGTGCCAACTCAAACGCCCCCCTTCGCAGTTCGGTAACAGCGTCTACTTTTCGAGCCATGAACCCATCTCCTAATCTTGCTACTCCGGTCTTCCGTCATAGCCTTGCCCCGCCCATCCTTACTTTATTTTGACAGGTTGAGTGGGGAATTGTGATGCTTGATGAGCATCTTCTGGATTTCTGAACGGTGTGTGCCCACGAGGGCGAGTGGCTGATTCCCACATCTGTTTTACTAGGCTTTTTGTTGAACGAAATCCAACACCAATTGCCTTTATTGGATGGTGTAAGATCCACAACGGGTTACCCATATCACGCAGCGGGTGTAGTAACTGCTCGGTAATACCGTCAGGGATGTACTCATCCACACCATACACCTCGGGCCGCTTGTCTTTTGGCATGTAATAGGTGCCAAAGATTAGGTCCCAAATTGGCAAGAACACTGAATAGTTTGACCAAATGGCTTCAGGTTCGTTCGTGTGATGCCAGTGGTGAAATTCCGGTGTGATGATTATCTTGTGTAAGGGGCGGAATCTCCACTTCACATTTGCGTGCAGGAATAATCCACTGAGAATTTGGACAACCGCAATAATTCCTGCTGTTGCAGGGTCAAAACCTGCAGCAATTAGGAAGATAAAAGCAGGTGCAATCAAAGTCCCATCAAATGGGTGAGCCCTAAATCCACTTGCCCAGTCTAGATGCTCGGTTGAGTGATGTATTGCATGGAAGCGCCATAGGAAAGGCACCTCATGGTACCAGCGGTGCGCCCAGTAGACTACAAAGTCGAAGAGGACAAGCGCTACAACAGGCGCAGCGATTGGTGGTATCATTGCTACCAGTGGCCGCATTAAAAGGCCAGGAATCCACGCTAGGCTGATGATTGCTACTACACCTGCTGCGATTGCCCCAATGAGATTCAATATGGGAGATGCAAGGGCGTAACTAACATCGGTTGAGATTTTCGAACGCAGTAACTTCTGTTCCTTATGTCGAGGAAATAGTTTCTCGAAGGGCACGATTATTATGAAAAGAATTACCACAGTGAAAAGTGGTTCATAACTTGATGTGTATAACCCAAATCCAACGAGTGCTAATGCAATAAGTCTAGCAATCCACCGCCTCTTCCAGCCTCTTGTTTCAGGCGTTGGTTCCAACCCTTCACTGAAATTGTTAGTAGTAGATGAAACGGGTGACAAATCCATTATCAATGGTTGTAGTTTACCCTCACCTATCATTTCTCATCACCTTTGATGGCCTCTATTACTAGAAACGAATGTCTCTCAGAGCGGGCCGTGTTGGCCGCCACCATCAGGAGGTTGACTCGAATCAAGGTTCACCATGCTTGGAATATTTGCTTGTATCACTGCCTCTTGAGGGGTGGTTCCGTAGCCAACTTGCGTTGCAGGCTGATTCTGCTGGTTCATCATTCGAAGAACATTCTTATGCTTACGCTTGCGAACTGTGATTCCGATTAAACCAAGTACACCAAGTAAGCCAACAACAACAAATTGTAGCCCAACAATTTCACCAGATAATAACATTCCCCCTAATTGAATGATGCTTACGCTTGCAGCGTATCCAGGGTCATGGTAGATGTATTCTGCAGGAGGATAGATTGCTCCTCCAATAGCGATATACAACGAAACACTAACTGCATCGTTGCTCTCTTGGAAGCTCTCAGATTCATGCAGTTGGAAGGTTACGTTTGCTGTTTGAGTCGTAAGACTGTCACTTCCAACCTCTGCTGTGTCAACCCAATGATATTTATCAGGAACCTTTGTGTAATCATGACTCCAAGTCACTGAGGTACCACTTACTTTGTTGACGGCCCTATTCTCCCCGGAAGATAGAAGGTTTGCATCTTCATCATCTTTGTCGTATGCCATTTCTTCATCAAAACTTCCTTCACTTTCGTTATTGACATCATCCAAGAAGTCAGAGATTAGTCCAAATGTGAACGAGCCCCTAGCAATTACCGATTCTACCATCAATAGGGAATTTGCATTGTGGAAATCCCATCCATCAATGGTTTGGTCATATTTGAAGTCAGTACCGACTCTTACGCCACTCCAAGTTAGATCCTGTTGTTCACCAATGTCTTCAACTACAAATGGGATTTGATCTGCAAGAACCTCAGAGTTTTCATCATGGTTTGGATTTGAATCTAGAGTAACAGTCCACCATGGGATTACTTCATCAGTTACAGGAGTGATTTCAACTCCGAGATGGAAAGTTAGAGCAATCAACTCTACAACATCATTGTTTTCAGTCATCCACCATCCGTCGCTATTGTCGTATTCGACATTCTCAGCCAAGAGAGTAAAGTTCCAGCCCATTGCACTTCCATCACTCCATTCTTCGATACCATCTGAAGACATGTCCCAATCCCGTGAAAGCGACACACCTGCGTGTACATCTTCGGCACTAGTCAAGTCAAAATCAGTGAGGCCAGTACCATCTCGTGTGTAGTCAAAGACACCATTTCCGCTGGTATTTTCTTCATCACCAGGAACACCAGTGTCTTCGAATTCAATCATGTGAACAAGACTCGTAGCGAAAACAGTAGCAATAGGAAGAGGTACACCGGGAACCGACACCCCCTCAACAGGGAAATCTTCCAAATTTACCCCCCCAAGATATTGTACTTCAAGAGCAGCAATACTGACAGGCCCGGGATTCTCTTCTGAACCCCAGCACACTGCGAAGTAAGAAAGCCGACGAGTAACATTAAGCATTACATAGTCACCCATACACCAATCATCTTCTTCATCATCATTGTCTTCAAAGCCGTCTTGGAGCCGTATATTTTCTCCGACTTCATCGCTGGTAATCAATTCAACATGATCTAATGGATTCATGCTTGAATCGGATTCCAAATCTGCCGCTTGTACTGTCGCGATTGGACCAAGTAATGATTCTAACAGGTCATTCATATCTTCATTTCCAGTCTCAAAAGAGATAGCAGGTGCCATCAAAGTAGATGCTAACATTAGCATCACCATCACACTTGATCTAAAGGTGATAGGCTTGTTCATTCGTCCATTTATTTTTCCATATCTGTTCGGGTTCATCGTCATCTTGTCGCTCTCCGATACCAACCCTTGTGTCACAAGTTTACTATATACCTTGTGTCACAATGTTTCATCCAAGGATTTGGTCAACAACTACTCAGTGGCACGAAAACCCCAATATTCTCGGAATTAGGATAAAGTTCTCCACGCGCGCTCGCGCCTACCCCGATCGCGCTCGCCCGTGTTCGCTCGCCCGTACCCCATGATATGAGAATCAATATTCATCATCATCTTCCATTCGCTTCCACAAGTCTCTAACGGTGTGGATATCTTTGTCAACTTTCGTTTTTCCTTCTAGACCTCTGACAGTCCCTCCGCCCAATTCGTCATCTGTTTGAGTGATTTTAGATTCTGGGATTCCAGTGTCTTCGGATTCATCCTCAGTTGTTTCTTCAAATCGCTTTCGCATTTCTTCTCTTTCGGATTCTGAGGTGGCTCCCAACTCAATTTGGAATGATTCAACGGCAGCCCCACCATCACCTTCCATTTTTTCATGTAGTGATACCCATTCCTCTTTGTGACGTTGTTTGTGTAGTGGCAGTTTGTTCTTCGATAATCGTTTTCGTCTTCTCATTCTCCTTACGGCTTGGTCAGTTACTAAAATCAGAATTCCAAGCACATTCGCAATTATATATCCAATGCTCTGATGAGGTGAATAAATCCAATAACGCATGGTAAACTCACCATCAACAATTCGCCCCGCTTCATCCCAAGTAATTCTCGTTTCATTGGCAGAATAGAATCGTAACTCCAAAATGTATTCACCAGGTGAAATAGTACCACCATAATCTCCACAATCTTCGTTCAACCCACCAGACCACATTCTTGTTGGTTCGCCAAGAGGTGCGGTGGGATCATCAAAGTCACCGGAATCTGCCCTTTCCTTTGCTCCTACCTCCCACAATTCCCATGAAGCGGAAATGTTCGAGTGTTCAGAATAACTAGTTCTGAATTGACAATCAATCTCAAAAGGGAGTTCAGCACCAAGAACATCTGGTGCTGTCATTTCGTAATATTCTCTGTGCCCTCCTTCTTCTGAAAGTACAGGATGAGGTGTTGCCATTGGAGAGAAACCCATCCAAATTAGGTTCAACATCAACCAAGTGATAATCGCTGCCCAAGGCTTAATTGGAGCATTTGGGTCAGTCTTTTTCTTTCTTTTTTCCATCAAAAAGACGTCCCCCTCAAAATGTCGAGAACCGCATCCATCCATTTGAGTTTCCGCAATTTGCGTACTGGGTCAGTAACACCAGTCCATCGCCCTATCTTATCACTTCGAAAACCAATAAGTCTAATTTTGTTAATTGGAATCCCACATGCCGCAACTATACACGCGGCTCTATCGCCGTCTGTGAACCCACCGGGATTGTACATCCCTTCAATGGGTTGGGGACATTGATGAGTAAGGATGAGGGTCGGACAATTTTGTTTTAGAACAGGGAGTAATTCTTGCCAGTCCTGTTGATTGTCCCCATGTGCATGAAGGGCGAATGGAATCTTTTGGTGACTCGCTCGATGCATGGCGTCTCCTCCATCCCCATCTGATACAATCAATGCTAGGCGATTCCAGGCGGATTGTGCAAGTTGAGGTGGTAATTCATCAAACACTCCGACACTTCCATCAGCAGCCACAAATTGACATTCATCTCCCAATAAAAGCAGGTCATCTGGCTCCACCGCGGCACCAAGAATTGCAACTTCTTCAGCCACTTGAAGAGTTGAAATCAACCTTTCAGTAGCACATTTAACGGCATCAACATCTTTACAGGATTGTTGCAGAGATATCGCAGATTCCAGGTCAGATTTCAAATCCCATCCAAAGTCAATCCGCACTTCGTCTTGGATGCTAACTAAGGCGGCATTAACTGCATCTAACTCAGTCTCCTGCTTGGCCGGCATGGCTCCCCCTCCAACCCCCCGTCAAACTGAGAGTTCAAGAACCCGAGCGAAGCATCACAGTACGCTCATGCCACTCCCGCGCCGCTTCCCGACCATCGAATCACCCAGTTTACTGGCCCGGTTCCCCTTTCTCCCACAAGGCGAGGAGTGGTTGAAATCTCTCTTAGCGGACAATAATATTGACCTTGATACATTGATTGATGGTGAGTGGGTTGAACCGATTCGAATTCGTGGAGTTCACAGAATGTTGGAGTCAATCAATCTGAAAGAGGGTGTTTCCTCAACTACCTCACACGATATCCATGAACCCTATGGCCAAATGGTAGAAGGTTTGGGGTTTTACTATGCTATGTTAGTGGTCTGTGCATCTTTTGACGAAAGACTAGTGAAGCGTTGGGTAGAAGGTGAATCTAGTAGAGCCGACAAGTTGCTCGGTGATGCAATTGATGAACAAACATTCGAGTTAGTCACACACACATACCTTTCCGATGTACGCGTTCAAGTACAATCTGTCGCGGGTGTTTCAATTCACGCCGCTAAATCTTCAATTATCACATATGAGATTCCAATGACTGATTTTATTGAACTTTCACCCCGAATTACTGGAAGTTACTGGCGCATGGTGAATCGCCCAATCAATGATGGTTGGGTAACAATGTGTGCGACCCAGGCAGAGACATCAAGGCAGCGTTTATCCCGGCTCTTGAAAGAGAGAATTCGCCAAGTTTTGGTTGAGAGATGTCAAATTAATATGGAAAAAATGGATGATGAATTTGCCGCAAAATTTGCTGACCCAGTTGGCAAAATGGTAGCGCAATTACAACATAGTAAGGGCCAAGAAATCAAGGTTACCGCGGCTCATGAAGGTGATTGGCCACCTTGTATGACTTCAGCAATTGCTGACCTTGCCCAAGGTGAAAATGTCAACCATGCTGGTCGTAGATTCCTAGCAAATATGAGTCGAGCCCTTGGCCTCTCAATTGATGAAGCCGCCTCATTTTTTGTCAATGCCCCTGACTATAATGAGGGTACTACCAAATATCAATTAGGCCATCTTTACGAAGGTGAATATACACCTGAGAAGTGTAACACTCTGAAATTACACGCTAGGTGCCCCGTCTCACAGGGTACCATTAGTGATTCACTTTGTAACTTAGAATGGATGACGCATCCTCTAAAATATGTACGTGCACAACAACGCAGAAGGGCTAGAGACACACCTCCCGAACCACCATCAGTAGAGCCCCAAACTACAGAAAACACTCAAACCAATGGTGCTAAAGGTGAAGAAGGGGACAATGATTCATAGCGGGGTAACACCCCAGCCACTTCAGGAAAGGTCGGGTGAGTAAGGATGACGAGAACTCTAGTGTTATCTGTTGACCGTGATGATGACCTTGGCAAAAAGGCAGGAATCCGCGGTCCAATAGTTGGTCGTAAAGAGGTTTTAACCGCCGCTCTTCGGCTCGGAATTGCAGACCCAGAAGAGAGTGACACAAATGCAATTCTTGGGGGCCTCCACCTTCACGACCAGTTGAAAGAAAGTGGCGAGTCAAATGACGCAGTTGAAATCGCGGTTCTAACTGGCGATGAAAGAGTAGGAGTACGTTCTGACCGAGCGATTGCAAAGCAACTGGAAGAAGTGATAGAGAAATTTCAGCCAGATCGAGGCGTGATGGTAACTGATGGAGCAGAAGATGAGAGTATCCTGCCAATTATTCAATCTAGGCTACACATTGACCATGTTCAGAAAATTATTGTTCGCCAATCAAAAGGGATTGAAGGCACTTACTATTACATCGTGAAGGCGATTGAAGATGAAAAGTGGCGAATGAAATTACTCGTCCCCCTGTCAATTTTCCTAATTATGATTGGACTTGGTTTGATTCTTCCAAACGGTGGGGTCATAATTGGCATGATGCCATTATTCATTGGCATTTATTTGATGGCTAAGGGATTAGGTGCAGAACAACATCTGAATCGAATTATGCGGGATATGAGAGAAAATGCCGATGCCGCCTTTGTTTCATCGATATTATGGTTCTCAATGGTATTCTTCTTTATCTTCGCCATCGCCGAAGGTTTACGTGTTTATTCAACAAACATGGCATTATCAAATCCACCAGGTGGACTTGAAATTATACTACTAGTGTTACAGGGTGCCGTAACTTGGATTGTTTTGGCCTTTCTCACACTAGCCCTTTCCTTGCTGGTTTTGAAGATGAAAAAAGGAACATTCAGCGGGAGAACAGTGCAAATTATTGCTTTTGGTATCGTTATCTGGACACTATGCAGTGCCGGATTAGGGATGGCATTAGAAGTTCTCAATCAAACCTATTCACTTAACCCAACAACTCTTTGGGAGGATTGGGACCAAGCAATCGGAGCAATGGTGCTATTCTGGGCGGTTAAGGGTGTTGTCAATTCAATTAATCGCCAAGAAACCTCTGGTAGTTACTGGGGTATCTAATCAGAATCCTTGGTTTGGTGGTTGTTGGCCGCCACCTACAGGTGGAAGAATTTGACCTTGCTGAGTTCCTTGTTGTTGCACCGGCTGGCTTGCTGGTTGCTGATTAGCAAAGGCGGGATGAACAGCCCCTCCCACCATCGGTGCCGCTACACCTGGCTGTTGAATACCTCCGACAGGTTGGATGGTGCCATCTGCTTGCTGAACCATCATAACTCCTTGCTGAGCCTTGTTATCCTTGAGTGTAAAGATGAAGATGATTCCTAGGCCAAGTACACAAATTGAGCAACATATACCCCAAAATCCGAACCCCATAGCCATCATACCACCTAGATCTATGACCTGTTCTCTAATCATTACATCACCATTCCCAGTGAATGCAACCTCCCAAGTTCCTTCCGTCATGACTGAGATATCACCAACATATGTGTAACCAGCCCAGTCGTAAAAATCACAATCTCTTTTTTCTTCACATGGTATGAATCGGTTGTCTGAATCGCCACCTACTAATTCAATATCAACAGTTGCGCCATCTTCCACGAACACATAGTAGATACCCATCAACTCAAAGTCGCCTTCGTAGGTGGTTGGGGATGTACCAGACCATTTTTCGGTACCATTTGGGTTTTCAGTGAAGTCGTTGAAGAAGGAACCTCCGCCTAATACCATTGCAATAATACTTCCAACCAGCATCAGTGCCCCTACGCCGAGGGTAATCTTCGTCATGATGTGCATGAATCCTCGTTCGACGGCGTGACTTTTGAGGCTTTGGCAAGATAGTTGTGAGAGAAATTTGTGCTCAATTCTCAAACATTGCCTCATTCATACAATTCGGGCAAGTAACTTTGATCGGCCTAACCGCAGGAATCCCAAGTGGCGCACTACAGTGTGGACAGAGGATTGCCTGTTCAACGTTTGACTGCCGGGATTGCCCATCATGGCTAGGGTCATAGCGGACTCGATAGCGATGGGCGTTTTCAATATAATTCGGTTGCTGACCAACGGGTGTTTGCTCAGTTGTTGGGTTGGGTGTTGAATGGTCCTCAACAATGCTCATACTTGGCTGAGAACTACCACCTTGCTGGAACACTTTGATTTGTTCTTCAACTTGTGCTACCGTCACATTATGTTGGCGAGCAATGCGGTCAAGAGCGAGCATCCGGTCATATTCATCCATGTTCGCCAATTCGCTCAGAACACTGCTGCTCAACTGCGTCATCATTTAATCGGCGGTATTCACTCTATCATCAAGGTTATGCAACCATGTTAATTTGAAATTCACATCATCACACCAACACATTTCCTTCAAATAGGGTGGGCCAGCCGGCCGGCTTCAGGAGTGGGTGAAGTGTCAGGTATATTCGGCCGAACTGCAAAATCAAATAAGCCAGATGTGGTGAAGCAAAATGCAGCACGCAAACTAACTTGTGGGAAAGTTATGCAAAGACCAAGAGTTCTATCTTCAGCAGTTACAATGGATAGAGTACTGACTACTTTGACGTCACGTGATTGGGACCATTTATTCCTAGTCGATGACTTGGGTATTCCTGTAGGGCGGATACATGCTGTGGACATGCTCAAATTAATCCAAAGAAAGCGAGTAAACCGGGATTTAGCTTGGATGCAAGCAGTTGAAGCAAGCCAACTAATTTCCCAACCACCTCTGCAGGTTTCAAGCCGAACCCCACTTCTCAAAGCAGCAGCATTGATGATTACCCACGACATCAATCAAATGGCAGTTGTCGACGACGAGGGCGTACTTATTGGAGTAATAAGCCATGCAATTGTTGCTAGGCATTTACCGAAGTTCATTCTCTAATTATTTGACGAGATGTAACTTCAGTAAATCCACAATATTGTTGGTCAATTGAGAGAGCTCAACCCCTGCATCAGATGTACGGGTCGTAACAGAAGTTTTTGCCTCGGTCCCTGAATTTCGAATCCCAATACTTAGGTCTACACCATCAAGGCTACCACTCAGTAACATTAGGTTGGACTCACCAACAATTTTCTGGCGAAATAAGACACCCTCGCCTAACTCTTGTGAAACCAATTGTTCAACCATTTGTGACAACTCGTTTGACCCATCCCATAGTGTCCGGTCAGTATCCTTAATCCCGATTCTCACCTTCCAACCACGCGCTACATTAACTCGGGCATTCCCCAGTTTTGCACGAGCAAAAAGTTGAGAGAGCAGAGTTGCAGCACCATCTCCAGCAAGCCCCCAGTAGCACGATTTTGTAGGGTGTGGTGTTGGCATTACAAGGTGGCCAGAGTCTTCACAGCCACAGATTGAAGGCATCTCTTCACCATTGAATAATTGATTGTTAACATCATTTTTTGGGCGCAGGGCATCAGATAACCAGCGGTCACCAATTGCGGTTTGAATTGTCTCAATACCATGGTCGCTACAAGTTGCAGGCAGACGGAGATCTGACTCAATACTGTGCGCGAGTTTCAACTGTTTAAATCCTGATTTTTCCAATGCGTGAAGCCAGTCAAAAGCCATCTGGTCTCCATCAACAATTTTGATGCCAGCCTTTGTGCCTTCTATGAGCAGACATCGATCACCATCACCATCTAATGCAGCAGCAATTAATTGTCCTTCATCCCATGGCATCATACCATCGTTTTCTTTGAGTCGCTCAGCGATTTCAATTAGAAGCATATGTTGATGTTCAGTTTCCAACAGTTCAGCAATGCTCCAGCAGTCTGTGGAATTAAATTCTCCCGCCCCACAATTGTGATTGATTGGTAGTTCTAAAGATGAGACTTCATCGCATTCAAGACCTCGTCTAGCAAGTCCAAAACTAAACCAGTCTGTACTCGCTCCTCCTGAGCAATCAAGAATTAAACCCTGAGAAGAAATAGAGTCACCCAAGGAATTCACATCAACACCAAGTGTAGTTGAAAGGACATTTAACCAATTTTTCAAATGCTTTCTGTAGGCTCTCAGCCCATCGAATGTGGGCGATTCTTGTGAATCAGATGGTTTGAATGGTGACCCCATTTGGGGTTTTGAAACATAGTTCCAGGCTTGAATTGAAATCAAGTCTTCTAATGCTGGCATTGATTTGTATCCATTCCTATCAAACAGTTTCACACCAGAATCTGTAGCAGGATTGTGACTTGCTGTAACCATCATTCCTGCATCTGCTTCTAACAGTAGTAAACAATGGTGTAATCCCGGTGTTGGTAATTCACCAACCAATTGGATTACACAACCAGATTCTTGGAGCCCAGCTCTTAATGATGAGACCAATTTGCTGTTACCACCTCTTCGGTCCCAGCCGATTACCACAAGAGGTGGGCTTTCAGAATCATTCTGTTCAATGATGACTGAGCCCGTAGCAAATCCAATTACACGCATTAAGTTAGGTGAAATTTCCCGTTGCAAAATTAATTTTTCAATTGGATTTTCAGACTCTTTACAAGCCGAAATTAAACCTCGAATGCCATCAGTTCCGTGCAATCTTTGGCCAATCATTTTGGCTCACTCCTCAATAGTTGAATCAGCACCAAATACTCCACTGACATTGACATTTGGCCAAATATTTGAATTTGGTCCAACAATCACTCCTGGATTAGTAACTGCATTACAACCAATTGCAACACCATCTCCAAGAATCGCGCCAAATTTTCGTAATCCGCTATCAACACTTCCTCCTTCAAGCCCCCGTACGAGAACTGAGCGCCCATCATTTCGCAAATTAGACAATTTACAACCGGCACCAAGATTCACATCTTTCCCTAATATTGAGTCCCCGACATAATTGAAGTGAGGTGCCTTTGCACCCGGTAAAAGCAGTGAATGTTTGACTTCTGATGCATGGCCTACCACGGAATCACAGCACAACCATGTGTATGGGCGAATATAGGCGCCGTGCCTAACCTCGGCATTTGGTCCAATATAGCACGGTCCTTCTATTCTGACACACTCCCCAATGCTAGCCCTATCATCGATGCATACAGGACCTTTGGCATCATCAATAGAAACCGAGTCAGGTAAATCTGGAATTACATGGCCATACTGTTCAAGTAAATATTCTAGTTGATTGTACAATGAATCCTCGTGAGCGGGTTTCAGAATCAACCATACCGGTTCATCTTGTTCGGGTAGTTTAGGAATATATCCCGAATACTCGTTTCGATTCACCATGCTTGGCCATAAATTTGGCGTGGTGAGGCTGGCTAGAGGTACTGCCATGTTAGGCCGAGGCCCTCAACAGGCTTGATGCTTTCACTCGGTTAAAACTCTAGGTGCGGAATCTAAAACCGTATCACTGCAACCCGATGCGAACTGTTTGAAGTTGTCTTGGAACATTAAAGCCAACTTATCCGCCACGGCTTCAAATTCACCAACATCTTCCCAAGTTGTTTTAGGATTGAGAATTTCACTGGGTACACCTTCACAAGAAGAAGGGATTTCAAAACCAAAACGCGGGTCAATTACAAATTCAGTATCGTTGAGTGAGCCATCCAATGCCGCATTGAGAAGTGCTCTAGTCCATCTGATTTTGATGCGCTTACTATTTCCATATCCACCAGCAACCCAACCCGTATTGATTAACCAGCATGAAGCGTTGTTCTCTGCAACTTTCTTAGATAATAGGTTAGCATAAACACTAGGGTGCATGGGCATGAAAGGTGCCCCAAAACAAGCCGAGAAAGTGGCCTGAGGTTCTACAACTCCAACTTCTGTTCCAGCCACCTTAGCGGTATAACCCGAAATGAAATGGTAAGCGGCTTGGTCGGGTGTTAGCCGTGAAATAGGAGGAAGAACCCCGAAAGCATCACAGGTTAGAAAGACCACATTTTTTGGCTGTCCTCCGCGGCTCTCAATAACTCGATTATCAATCGCTTCAAGAGGATATGACCCACGGGTATTTTGGGTCAAAGAGGTGTCAGTGAAATCTGGTACCCCGTTTCCATCTAAGATTACATTCTCAAGAATTGTGCCCGGCATTCTTGTAGTAGCAAAGATTTCTGGCTCATCTTGTTCAGATAAGTCAATCATTTTGGCATAACATCCGCCTTCAAAGTTGAATACACCATCATCATTCCAGCCGTGCTCATCATCACCTATCAAGGGTCTATTTGGGTCGGCAGATAGTGTGGTTTTACCAGTACCAGAGAGTCCGAAAAATACTGCACAGTCACCTTCTTTTCCAACATTGGCAGAGCAATGCATAGGCAATTGTCCCTGAGTTGGAAGAATGTAGTTCATCACTGAGAAAATCGATTTTTTAATTTCTCCTGCATACTTGGTGCCACCGATGATAACTTGCTTTTCTGAAAAGCAAACGATTACAAAAACTCCCGAATTAATGCCATCAATTTCTCCATCAGCCAAAAAGTTAGGTGCATGTAAAATCGTGAATTCAGGAAAATGTGACTTTAATTGTTCTTGACTAGGTCTTAGAAACATATTACGGGAAAACGCAGCGTGCCAAGCATTTTCTGTAATAACGCGGATTGGTAGCCGCTGATTTTCATCGGCTCCGGCATAGAGATCTTGAACAAATAATTCTGGCGTTGAGTTCAGATATTCACGAACTTTCTCACGTAGATTGTCAAAGACATACCGGGTAGTAGGGACATTTACATCTCCCCACCATACATTATCTTCAACTAATTCTTCTCTGACAATAAATTTGTCATTTGGAGAACGACCAGTGCGCTCACCAGTTTCTGTGATTAAGACACCGTGTGCACTGAGAAAACCCTCCTCTCTTTTCACTGCTTGTTCAATCAAGTCTGTGCCTTCGTTATTCCAGTGAATTTTGCCGCTCGGTGTCAGTCCGTGTGCACCTAAGTCGACAGGCCCCGGGGGGGCGCCATCCTCTCGGATGAGGGTCGTCATAGCGGGGGCGGGTCGCGGGACCTCTTAGAATGCTACGGAACGAATATATGACTAAAAAATCATAATTTCAGCATTACATCCAAGGGCGACCTTGATGGATAAGGTCGGCTCTGAGACATTTAGATGGGGGACGAATCGGCTGATGAGGATGACTCAGTCATCCGAAGACGAGCCTTTGACATGGGTGGTGGGCTTGATTTATCCAACTTCCTTAACGAGGAGATTGTAGAGGAAACCAAACAACTTCCCCCACCCCAAACAGAACAAGCAGAACAAGCAGTTGTAGACGAGGCGATGGGCGACGTTTTCGACCCATTTGCAGATGGGCCTCAACCGGGTGATGTACAACGAGATGGAACCGTTCATCTACCACCAGAGATGGATAGTATAACTGGGCTTGCAACAACAGGAGAAAAACGCCTTCATTGGGGAATCATGGTAGGGATGATTCTGGTTTATTCCATAGTAGGTTGGTTAGTAGGAACAACTCTTGACCCAATTATAGGTCTAATTGGTTTACTCGGTTTAGCAACTCTTGGTTTTGTCTTAGGTGAGAGATGGATCCCTGACCCAGCGATGAGGATGCTCGGCATTACTTGGGTGATAATCACCATGAAACTCTTGTATGGCTTGGCCATTGACCTAGGCCACTGGGAATTGTGGGGTGTTTTCCCACTTGACTCGACCATGTTAGGTGGAGTACTACTCGCTCTTGTGGGCTTGAATGTCTGGATTTCTTATCACCATGATGAAGATGCAATCGCTGCTCAAGCAACATTAGTATTGCTTGCAATAGGCTCTGGTGCGGGAGCGGTGTTTGGGCAGATTGGTGTAGCCGCTGGAATTATCGTTGCAACTCTTTTGCTACATGGTTTGGCATGGCATCGTAAAAGTGGCAATCTTGCATCGCTTGGAATTGCTGCATCCAATCTGTGGATAGGAATGCATGCATTCAGTAATAATTGGAAAGTTGGTGCATTAGAAATCGTACCCTTTGATGACTTATTGTTACTATTCCTGCTACTCGGTGGCATCAATGCGCTAAATGCAGCGATAGCGGCAAGGTTTTCAGCCGAGAAAAATTGGTTTTCCGATGGATTACAGTTGGTCGGGCTTGGCCGACCTGGATTATGGTCAGTTTCGATTGGCTTAGGAATGATTGGTGCTTTACTGGCAATTTCAGCAAATCGCGCAGAAACTTCCTACGCCCTTGCCTTGATTATGATGCTCCTTGCCTGTTTTGGTGGCTCGTATTTGGTTGTCAGAAAGGTTCCAAAGAGCCGAGTACTCACTCCACTCGCTACTGCATTGCCTGCCTTGATATTGATTCTAATCATTCAGTTATCTGTGCCTTTCACAGCACCTTTTGGAATCGGGGCGTACGACATATTCGCGGTTGGCGCGGCAATCCTTACAGCATTCATACTACTATCGAATCAATCGCTGGTAAGCGACCATGTTTTGTGGGGTGGTAGCCTCGTATTGATTCTCTTGATGACGATTTTAATTCCAGCCACCCCTTCTGCCCAAGGTGGCGACGGGGCACTGGTTTTGTTCATCGCACTGGGGGCGATTCATCTTGGTACAGCGGCCTTAGCCCTTTTGAGAAAATCACCTTCTCTCGCAGGTGTAACAATACTTGCACCATGGCTGTGGGTTTTGTTCATTTCATTCTGGGCAATGGGTGCACAAACTTTCAACGCGGCAAATCAGTCTTGGGAATTGGCAGCAGGTGTAGTCGGTTGGGATGGCAATTTTTTGGTTGCGTATCTTGTCGTAGTGACGATATTACAGTATCCTGTCAATAAAGCACTTGGAGAATCGGGTGTAAATCTAGCCAGCCGTCTAGTAGGACTTTCAGAAGTTGGTGCGAGATTACGTGATAGTGGTTTGTTGAAATTGTGGAATATCGGATTTATCCTCTCACTTATCATTTGGATTGTTGTATCCCGTGGAACCGATGTTTCAGGCTACGGGTTGATTTTAGGTTTAGCCGTGGTTTTGGCAATAAATATCTTTGCAGAATGCCGAGGTGAGCATCAAGATAACCCACGCACTTTGATGGTGTTGTTTGGAATCACAACCTTGTTGCTACAATGGCGCAACGGGCTTGATGCTGCTTGGATGCTGATGATGGTAGGTGGTCTTGGTTCTCTTGTGTTATTTAGTAGAAATATCGAAACCGAGGACATTCTTAGTCTATTGATGGGATTCTTAACTGCTCAAACTGTGATATTCTCGCTTGATCAGAGAACTACTTCTTTGTTGGAGGGTGAGCAATTACTGCCGATAGAAAGCACAGGCTGGATAATTCTTATTTCTGTACTGCTGACTCTTGCACTATACCTTCCACGGGCTGGAAAAATGGAGAAATTGCTGAAACCAGCAGCATCTTCTGCATTGATGTTGATGGCAACAGTTTGGGCTATGGCAGCAGATGGAATGACATTTACCCATCTTTCACTTTCCGCTCTAATGTTTGTTGGCTCGGCAATTTGGTTAGCCGCACAGGGCGAATTACGAGCCGAACTAAAGGCGGTTGGGGCAAGGGAGGACAGGAGGAGTAGGATTGAACGCATTGATGAAGTTCAACGTTCTTTGGAGGCGAGTGGGTCACTACCATCCCTACTTCAACCAGAGCAACTTTCTCTTCCATCAGGTGAACCTTCAACCTCTTCCCCATTAGTGGTAAGCGATAAACAGGAATCGGTAGTATCTAGCAACTCCGAATTAACTCTTAAGGAAGCATCAAAAATTTATCATTTTGATTCTGAGGAGGCTGCGGCCGCGGCAGCTAGCGGTGACGTATCCATTGAACACATGTCACAAGCCAAATCAGTAGGTGCAATCAAAACGGTTGC
Organism: Methanobacteriota archaeon; assembly: GCA_016845345.1. Lineage (GTDB taxonomy): Archaea > Thermoplasmatota > Poseidoniia > Poseidoniales > Thalassarchaeaceae > MGIIb-Q1. The sequence goes on along the minus strand of JAERSV010000004.1, from coordinate 124,473 downwards.
TCCTGAGTTGTATATGCAGGCTGAAAGAATGCGCAAGCGGTCTAAGAGGAGAGGTGATTTATCTCGTGAAGAAATGTTGTATGGTGACATTCACCATAAACCAGTGATTGTTCTTGCTTTCATCGCTAGTATTATCTTATTTGGAGTATATACTGTGTGGAATTTTGGTTCTGCCTCGGCGGGAATATTAGTTGTGAGTGGGGCAATTTCTCTCGTCCTCATCGGCATATCGCGATGGCGCGCTAGCAGTAATGATTTGAGTTTACCAGATATTTTTGGTATTGAAACTCCATTTGCTGCAACAATAGCAGGTTTGACTCTGATGCAAATTACAGGTAGATTAGCACCTGGGGCATCTCTTGGCAATCAATTGGATTTTGGGGTATTTGCAATCATTGTATTGCTAATTATCGGCATTTCCCTAACGGGTCGTAAGGACTTGGTCCATCGAATTCCTGCAGCAATTGAGTGGTATGTGGCAACTCTTCTCGTATCTCGAATTGCTGGTGCTATGATGGCAGGAACTATGCCAATGCCAGTGCTAACAGACCCATTCACCCCGTTGGAAGGAGGCGACACTCTCTCTTACACCGTTCCATGGTTATTAGTTGAAGGCGTGTTGCTGGCTTGTGTTGTAGGGTGGGATTGGATAGAAGCGGTTCGAAGACGACATGAACTACCCGATTTCCACGGCGCCGCAGGAAGAGGTGGCTGGGTAGTTTCGGTTGCAATGCTTTCTCTTGGCCCTGTAGCAATCATCGCAATTGTACTGGGTTTGCGCCGTTCATTCCAATGGCAACAACCAGCAGCAGTTGGCATCATCGTACTTAGTACTGTTATTGCGGCTCGGTCCCTAGCAAGTTGGTTGGACGGATTAGTTGAATTCATCCCACATTTGATGATTATTCTAGGCTTGATTTCTCTTGTATGCTTGGTGTTAAGTGTTCCAATGCGAAAACCGGGTTGGAGTTCAACATGGTCTTGGGATGCCCATCTCCTCCTACCATTGGGTGTGCTATTACTCACAGGAATAAGTGCATTTTTGGTAATCTCTGTACTCACCCTTTCTCTAACTATTTGGGTAACTGGGATTCTACAATTACGCCGTTCACTTCGTGTCTGGGGTGCCGCTGATTTGGTAATCGCTTTAGTGGCTGCAGCATTGGCAGCCCAAGGCGTGATAAATACAAATTCACTATTATTGATGGGTATTGCATTAGGGCTTGAATTAGGTATAATCGCTTGGCTTGGACAGAAACATGAGGGCCAAATGGCCATTGATTGAATCAGTCAATCCGTCCATATCTTGATTTGAGGTGGCTTACAGGGTGTGTTGTGTCTGGACCGTGGATAAGCGATGAGCCCGAGGACCCGCCGGTTCCTTTAGGACTCAATGAGATGACAATTCCGCGGGCTGCTATTTTGGCGTCCATAGGTACAATTGCCATGCTTCTGATATCAATTATATGGGTCGGGTGGGGTGCTTACACTTTCCTTGGACAAATGGATGGGGCTTTTGTTACGGTAGACGAAACATCACTGCAAGAAGATGGTCGCTGGGCTTGGGAAGCAATGTTGTTATTCGACACGTGTGATCCTAAAGATGATGCATGGGATTGGCCAGAAAATCTCTCTGCCCAAGATGAGCCCTTCTGGTTACCCGGCGAAGTATCTTGTGAATGGCGTCACCAAGGAGTAGGTGATACTGCCGTTGTTGCTGTTAATAACGCGGGTAATACGACTCTTGATTTGCAAGTTACAGTTGATAGTGAATCTGTTTCAGTGAGCGAACCATCAAGTGGCTTGCTTACGATTGAAGGAGATTCAGCGGAATTACTTGTTTTACAATTAGATTCTGATGTTGAAGAAGAGGTATTTTTGGTTACTATTTCACATCCAACTGTTGAAGGTGCAGGGGTGCAATTAGAAGTGAGATTGCTAGCAGGTGATGATTGGTCCCTACATACTGATTACGGTAATAGAATGAATGTTCATTACAAGGTATGGATTTCAGATACTGGAGAACAACTTGATGAAGGTGATTTACCAGTTACTGCTGGTTCGGAACCAACCTGTGATGCAGGCGCTCCAAGTGCTTGTTACATCAAAGGATTCCATTGGGGAGTAATTGGCTTGGATTGTGATGTACTTCGCTGTGTGATTGGTGATGGGACGACACATACAGTCATTCTTCCACCTGAACTTGCTTACAAAGATAGGCCTGATAGAGAACCCGCAAATAATCAGTGGTTAGTGTTCGAATTGAGTGTCAATGAACTACTAATTTGAATAGAAAAGTGGATAACAGCAACAGCCGTCCTTTAATTCGGTGCGTGATGCCAACTCATACAGTTTTACCCATTTCCCCCGATATTCTAGGGTTTGCCGAAGTGATTGCACCACAAGGGGAAATTGATGGTAAATCAAATTCCAATGAACCTCATCTATACCAAACAGATCGAATGAAACGGCTTTCAACTCCTTGGTCAGTTTGTTTAACTAGAGCCGAGCAGTTGGCCGATTGTCGTCTTGGAAAAGGCATTCTTCTCGACCCTGCTTGCGGTTCTGGGTCACAACTTTTTGCTTATTGTTCAGAATTAGAGAGAGCAGGAATCGGAATCGAATTAGACGCTGATTCTGCAGTTCTTTCAGCCGCAAATGGTCAAATTGTGGCTCAGGGTGGTAATAGCGAATGGACTTCTGATAGTTTCGTATTAGTTGGGGATGGAACTGATGCAACTGCTGCTTTGGCAGAAGTTGGATTGACAGACCGTGCCGTTGCAGTTATGCATGTAGACCCGGCTAGGCCTTTAGATACACAGAATCACTCACTTGATGAAATGCAACCTCCAATCTCTACTTTACTAAATAAATGGTCAGAGCACTTTGTTGTAGGAAGTAGAGGCCCAGCAATTATCATTGACCTTTCTCCAAGGTTACTGGATTCTCAGCAAAAAGAAATCGAACAACTTCTTCTTTCACATTGGCCCGACTCACCAATTACTTGGGAATGGGTTTCAACAGGTCGTGGGAGAATTGACCGCCTGACAATTTGGTTCGGTGCGGCCGCAGAGCCGGCAACACCTGCTAGAATGCTAAGATTGCTTTCAGACGGCTCTGTAGTCAGTTTTGCAGGCAGAGCAACAGAAGCAAAGAAGTCACCCTCCGTTCTCCCTGAAACCGGAGAATGGTTAACAATTGTTGATTCTGCTCTTTTAGCCTCGGGATTACAAGCCCAATGGTTACGCGAAGCATTACCAGCAGAATCAACGAGGCATTGGGTTAGAATTTCTGGACGCAGACCGATGTTACTTTCCAGTGAACCACTGCAAATGGAGAAATCAATAGTCAGTGCATTTGTCTCATCAACAGGACAAGTCATGAGCCGTTTGAAAGTTGAACCAACTTTAGAGAACATCTCCCCGATTCTTGTATCAGCAAATTTTGCATACCTTTCTAGACTCACTCTTAGATGTAAAATGGAACCATCTGCCCAACCAAAACTTCAGGGAAAATTAGACCACGGATTGAAGGATTATCCAAGAGGAAAACCGGGTTTTCTTGCTGATGTCGAAACTAATGGTGGGTTTGCTTGGTTTATCTGTAAAGAACCTTAAAATTAAGCCTGTATCAGTCATTTCATTGATATTTCCCATCTTTGAAAATAGTCCCTTTTTTATAGGGGGGGTAAGTCGCGGAGCCGCTACGTAGTAGCCACTGGGCAACCGGTGTACTCGGGGGAACCGAATAATGGCAAAAATAGACGAGAGTCAGTTAGGCGACGATTTCAGATATATTCTGAGACTCGCAATGGCTGATGTTGATGGAATGAAACCGATTGGCTTAGGCCTGACTTCAATTGATGGAGTTGGTCAGAGAACTGCAATTGCATTGTGTGGTTTAGCCGATATAGATGCAAAGAAAATGGGTGGACTTCTGTCCGATGAAGAGATTGATTCACTAAAGGAAGCGATTGAGAATTATCCAACTGCAGTTCCACTTTGGATGCTAAACCGCCAAAGAGATTTACATTCAGGCGACGAATTACACTTGTTTTCACAAGATGTCAAGATGGTCCAGAAGGAAGACATCGACAGGCATCGTGCGGTCAAGAGCTACCGTGGTGTGCGCCACGCAATTGGTGGCAGAGTAAGAGGCCAGAGAACACGTTCGAACAACCGTAGTGGATTGACACTCGGTGTTCAGAGGAAGAAGTGAGGTGTGAAGAATGGGACATCCTAAGTTTAGTCGAAGAGTATGGCAAGGCCCCAAACACCCATGGCAGTCCGAAAGGATTGATGAGGAGCGCACCCTCATTTTCAACTATGGTTTACGTAACCACAGAGAAATCTGGAAGGCTCGTAGTAAGCTACGTCGCTGGCGCTCTAACGCAATGAAATTGATTGCAACAACCGATTCAGGAGATGACCACATTTCCCGAGAGAAGGCTGACCTGATAACTTCACTGCACCGCCGAGGGATGCTTCCCGAAGGCGCAACTCTTGATGATATTCTTCGTCTTAATGTAGAGCACGTTTTGGCTCGTCGTCTACAGTCACAAGTGTATTACAAAGGGTTCGCATCAAGTATGAAGCAAGCAAGGCAACTGCTTATTCATGGACATATTTCAGTTGGCGACCAAGTAATGACAGTTCCTGGATATACAATTACAAGAGAGGAGGAAGATACACTTCAATACAGTATTCAATCATCTCTTCATGATTCCGCCAAGAGAGCCGGTGACAGCAAAAAGAGCGGCATCGCAACGGGCGAAAACCACCCAATCCGTGTAGGTATTACTGAAATCCGTTCACAAGCCACATATGAAAGTGAGGATGGGGAAAGTAGTTTGGAACTTGCAGATGGGGTTCCAACTGCTGAAGAAGTCCAACAGATTGCTGAAGCGGCTGAGGCTGCTCCAAGTGCAGATGATGTTAGCGGGGGTGAATCCTGATGTCTCGAAAGTGTATCATTAATATTTACAGTTCCTACAACAACATTCTCATGACCGCTACCGACCAAACCGGTGCTGAAACAATCGCCAAGTGCAGTGGTGGTCAAGTAACCAAGAAAGGTAGCGATAAAGGCAGCCAATTCGCAGCAATTAGAGCAGCAGAGCGAATTGCTGAAGCCATCCAAGACAAGGGTTTCTCACAAGCAATTGTTCGATACCGAGGTCAAGGTGGTAACAAGAGCCCAAATACTGGACCAGGAGCACAACAGGCAGTCAGAAGCCTGACTCGTGCAGGGATTCAAGTAGCTAGGATTGAGGATTGTACTCCACGACCACATGATGGTACTAAGCGAAAGGGCGGCCGCCGAGGCCGAAGAGTTTGATTCAGAGGTGTATTAAAAATGACAAAATTAAAAATTCTTTCAGAAACCGATACTTCACTACGTATACTCTTTTCAGGAGTTAACCGAGCATTCGTAAATTCCCTACGCAGAACCATGATTTCTGATGTGCCAAAATTCGCGATTGACCAAATGAGAGTTGAACTCGGTGTTTTCAAAAATGAAGAGACAGGTGAATTATTCGAGTCAAACTATGCCTTAAGCGACGAACAACTCGCTCACAGATTTTCAATGCTTCCAATCCCAACGTTCCACGATGATTTTTACTTTCAAGATGAATGTCCTGATTGCAAAGATATGGTAGTAGACCAACGTGGATGCCCATCATGTCAAATAATCTACACAATTTCATCAAGTGGTGAAGAAGGTGGTAGAAGTGTTGTTGCATCTGAGATGAATGTAATTGGAGACCGCCGATTAGAAATTCCAGAAGCGTATGGTTCCATCCCACTAACAAAACTATTCGAAGGGCAAGTCCTTCATGCGTACTTTTACGCAATAATGGGTAGAGGTAGAGACCATGCAAAGTATTCACCAGTCTCTGGGGTGACATTCTATGCGCGTCAGAACGGTAAAATCAATGTAAAAACCCGCTCAAAGATGTTATTTGACCTAAATTTGAATATCACTGCTAAGGATTTCAACAAAGATGGTACTCTCAATGATATCGATAAGGTAGATTTACTGCGAAATGACCTCAACCATGTTGGTAGTGGAACTGATTTAGAAGCACAATTCAATGATGCAATCACTTTGGAAGATGTTGAAGGAGAATTTATTTTCCAATTTGAAACCGATGGTTCAATGACAGCCCGAACTTGCTTAGAGCAGGCTTGCAAGGAATTAGCAGGACGCTTTGAAGCACTTTCCAATGACTTTGCAGAAGCACTGTGAGAGTCGGTAAGACCAAGCCAAATTACCCTTACGGGGTGTTTGACAATGACCAAGATTTCAGGGCAAGCCGCTTCATCGGGTCACATTACTCTACTTTTCAGTGTCCATGATGATGATGCTGAATTAATTAATCAAGGGAGCCGGGGAATCGGCCTCTGTATTGACCCAATTGAGCCAACTTGTCAGATAATTGTAACTGGTGAAATTGGTTCAGGAAAAATTCTAGAGAAATCTCAAAATCAAAATTTAACTTTACAGCAGACGGTAATTGACACACTTTCTCAGTTAGTCCCATCAGTTTTAGAATATAATTGGCAAATCCAACAAAGTTGTGGATTACCTCAACAACAAGGGTTTGGCCTTTCAGCGGCTGGTGCATTAGCCACTGCCCATGCTTTACAAAGAGCATTGGGTGTAGAAGAACAACTAGCCCATCCTCAATCCTTCCATGTAGCCCATTTGGTAGAGCGTAAACTCTCTGGTGGCTTGGGTGATATATCCGCACTCTGGGTGGGTGGTGTTGATCTTAGAAGAGAGCCCGGGTGCCCTAACGTGAGCCCAAAATTGGGGGGTTCAGGAGTTGTAGATGGATGGTATTCAAACCTCAATTTCTTAGTCGCTTGGCGGGATAGAACTACCCGACATACTTCAGCATATATTGATGATGAAGAGTGGAAAACACGAATCAGAATTAGGGGAGAAGAACAACTCACTGAACTCAAACAAGGTGTTTGGAATAAGAGCCGCTGGGGGGAAATATTGGCATCCTCAACTTCCTTTGCCCGCGACTCTCAGTTGGCTTCTGATGCAGGCCGAACTGAACTTTTACAAATTGCAGATTCTGTAATTTCATTTACACAAGTGCAAGCATCTCCTCATTTATGCATGCTTGGAGAAAGCATTGTTATCTTACCAACCTCACTTGAATCTGGATTCAAGAACGATGAGATGTTGCGGATGATTGAACGATTTAATTTGATGGGGTTGAAATCAGTTGAGGTTTCATTATCTGAAAACTCTCTCAGATAAATCCAATCACTCATCATACATGATAGTGATATCTAGAGGTGTTTCGTCTAACATTAAGACTCCGGGAATTCTCATCGCATCACAGAATCCATGCCGGTAAACGATTGCACCTGCTCCCCACTCATCGATATAGCGATTCATTTGTTTCTTAGTTTTCTTCTTAGCAAATGAAACATTAGCCCCATAGAAATTTTTAGCATCAATCCAAGCAATCGACTTGCCATTAATCTTCAAATCATCCATTATTAGGAAGTCTGGGGTATTGAGTGGCCTACCATGCTCTTTTTGTTGTTCATTTAGCAATTCTTCTTGGCGACGGTATTTGATGCCTAAGGTGTCTAAGTAGTTCCCGACCACTACCTCAAACAAATCTGCTCTTACCGCAGTTTCGCCTTGGTCAACATTTGTCACGCGGTCTTTTTCTTCGGCCTCACGAAATTCATCAGCATCACGTTTTGTCAACCTTTTGTCAGGTGCTCTAAGGGAGTCCCGAATCTTTACTTTTGACCACCCGCGGGCAGTAAGAATTGCTCTAAAAATCGCTACAGGGGGAAAGTCAAATCGCCTTGAAAGTTGTAAAACACTTTCACCGTTTTCATATCTTTTGAGGAAGGTGTTGGATTTATTCATCATTTTATAATGCCCATAAACGGCTTTCTCTTGCATCAATGCTTTGCGCAAAGATAGACCTTGGTCAACACTCATGTTATGCTTTTCTAATCTCTCGCCGATTCCATCGACATGCTCATCATCTAGAAATCCCCATTCCCCCGGAATCATTACTAAATCACATGCTTGATTTTCTGTACGCTGTTTTATGGGATTCGTTTTCCATTTGATAGATACATCATTTGGAGGTTCAAATTCAGTCGGAAAACCCAATGGTTTCGGACTGACGGAGAACCTAGCCTCAGCCCGTTCCTTCGCTTCCTTAATTCGGGCAGCAAATTGGCTATTCTGCCCACCACCTGTTCGACCACTTTTTTGGGAAGATGAGCGGCCTTTTTTGCTACCTTTATTGGTGCGGCCGCCTTGATTCCTATTGCGGTTTTTTTTACTTGGTTGGTGGTTGTTGTCTTCTCTGTCGTTTCTGTTCACTTGTAGTGAGCGAGAAGCCCCTCCCTTTTCAACCTCCGGCTCATCAAGCCTGATATTTTGTTGAATCAAAGATAGGCGATACCTGGCTCTGATGGGTAAGCAAACTTGGCCTTACCACCAACATCTTCCCCTTCACCAGCAGTGTAAATGTTCACTCCCTTAACACCTAATTCTTGACTCAAGAAATCCTTTGCATCGGTGAGAATTGTTACTTCATCAAGATTAACTTTCAGCACATTTCTTTCGGTTGGCGACCATTTGTACAATTGTTTCATTATTCGTTTCCAAGCTCCAGGGACTTGTCCCCTAACTTCCCCGGCCTGTGCGAATGGGCGTGACATAATTTCACCCATTGCTCCTTTCATCGGGAAATCACTCTCCAGTAATTCAATGCCGGTACGTACTAATTCGCCTTTCCAATCTTCAGCGATTTGGAAGGTTACAGTTGTGGCATCATTCTCAAGATGTCGCTCTGCTAAACCTTTCATCTGCCTAGCCTGGTCAAGAACAGATTGCAAGAAAATTTCACGAGCCAAAACAGGGTTTATCCCTTCAGTCTCTTCACTTACATTTTCATCAAACCCAAGTGTTTGATTTGCAATCAAGCCTTCTCCTCCTGCTGAAGACCAAATTTCTTCGGCAATGTGAGGGGTGGCTGGGTGCATCATCTTAGCCCAATCAAGTAGGAGTTTTCTAGCTAACTCACCATTGCACCCACCACGTCGTTGGTACCAAATAAGGTCAGAGTATACCTCATAATGACTTAGCATTACGCCGGCTCTCAAATCAACAGATTCCATTGCTGAAACCCATTCAGTTTTGCGCAATTCAAATTGGGTATTCAGCCATTCATCAATTGCAGAATCATTATTCTCCCATGACAACATTTCGCGGCTTAAATTCCAAACAGATTTCATTTGTCTGTAGCAAGATTCAACACCACTATCAGACCAATCCATCCCTGCAGTCGGTTGGGCTGCAAACAAAATGAATAATCTCACTGTGTCTGCACCATATTGTTCAATCATTGAAACAGGTCCTACAGTATTGCCAAGAGATTTGCTCATTTTCGCACTACGCTCTGTCAATTCTCCAGCGCAATATGGGCAAGAATTACCCCTTTCACTTACAGGATGGGTGATATTACAAGGAGCACAAAACGGTGCTTGGGCATTGACCATACCCTGGCATAAAAGTTCTTCAAACGGCTCATTAAAGCGATGCAACCCAATATCTCTCAATGCTTTAGTCCAAAACCGGGCGTAGATTAAATGCATTTGCGCATGCTCAATTCCGCCACAATAAAAGTCAACATTCATCCAATAATCTACTGCTTGATTGCTGAAACATAAATCAGAATTTTTTGCATCAGTGTAGCGCATGAAATACCAAGATGAATCAACAAAAGTATCCATTGTGTCGGTTTCTCGCCTTGCAGGATTTCCACAAGTTGGGCAATCAACATTGAGGAAAGTTGGCGAGGTCTCCATTGGATTTCCCGCCCCACTAAAGACTACATCATCAGGTAGCATCACAGGTAATTCATCCTCAGGAACTGGAACCGCACCACACTCATCACAGTGGATAATAGGAATTGGAGTTCCCCAATACCTTTGGCGCGAAATTAACCAGTCACGAATTTTCCATTGGACCATTCCGCTTCCTGAACCTTCACTTTCGAGCGCTTCGATGACAGCCCGCTTCGCCTCATCTCCACTCAAGCCATCAAAACCGTCTCGCACAGAGTTTGTCATTTTGCCGTAACCTTCGAAGGCACAAGTTTGTGGAGAATCATCATGAGTACCATCTTCAAGTAAAACACGTATTATTGGTAAGTCATGTTCAGTTGCGAACTCAAAGTCACGTTGGTCATGCCCGGGTACTGCCATTACTGACCCAGTACCATAAGATGCGATAACGAAATTCCCAGCATAGATTGGTATTTTCTCACCACTCAGTGGATTAATCGCATGGCGGCCTAAGAAGACACCATTTTTCTCTTTCAACATACCTCTATCCATGTCAGAAAGTTGCTTTGCTTCTTTCTCCATCTCTCGCCATGTTTGTTCATTTTCATGGCCCTTAACCAAAACCTCACATAGAGGGTTTTCCGGAGCCAGAGTTACAAATGTGACACCAAAAATAGTATCAGGCCGAGTGGTAAAAGCTTCAATTTCAAGATTATCATCACCATCTACTTGAAACTTAATCTGTGCACCTTCTGAGCGCCCCATCCAATCCTTTTGCAATGCTTTCACGTGGTTAGGGAATTGTATGTCCTCGAGTGAGTCAAGCAGTTCTTGTACGTATTCTGTAATTTTCAAAAACCATTGGTCCATGTCTCTTTGTGCAACTTCGCTTGAACATCTCCAGCACCTTCCATTGTGGACTTGTTCGTTCGCTAAAACCGTGTTACACTGCTCACACCAGTTGACATTAGCAAATGTTCTGTAGGCTAATCCACTTTGGTAGAATTTTAGGAAAAACCACTGATTCCATCGGTAATAATTTGGGTCATGACTCATTAATTGCCGATTCCAATCGTGAGAAAATCCCATTTGCTTGAAGTCTGACTTGATGCTAGCGATATTACGATCTGTGATATCTCGAGGGTGTCCTCCTTCTTTTATTGCTGCATTTTCTGCAGGCATTCCAAAAGAGTCGAAGCCCATTGGGTAGATGACATTGAATCCCTTTGCTCTTCGATAACGAGCAACAGCATCCCCAATTGAATAGTTTCTAACATGACCAATATGCATTTTTCCCGAAGGATAAGGGTACATTTCTAAGCAGTAGAATTTCGGTTTATCGGTGTCTAATTGAGCGATGAAAGCATCTTCATCAAGCCATCTCTTTTGCCATTTATGTTCAATGTTTGCAGGTGAGAATTCCCCCTCCATACAATCAACCCTTCAACGACATGGACATTCGTTACTGAATGGCCGAATCACCCGTCCGCTATCAAAGGAACGGAATTATCATGCCTCATCAAGTAAAGATGGGAAGTCGCTGGAGTTAAGCAGAATCAGTGCACGGTCAGTCAACCTGTAGCGGTAACGCATAGCGACTCTTTCTTTCTCAACTAACCCCCAATCCACTAGTGATTTGAGGTGGTATGATACCAATTGTTGACTAGTTTCCAATTTGTCAGACAATTCTTTCTGTGATAGGTTTAGAATTTCATTTTCGTGGATGTCAAGGATTTGTAGAATCTTGCCCTGTAGACTATTTGGGTCAGGAGTAAGAACTGGTACAGGTAAATCTTCATCCTCAGTTCTTGAGTCAATGGAAGCAGGATAATATCTAACTTTACGACCATCCTTCCGTCTCCATATTCTTTCATCAGATTCCAATACGGATAGGTGGTGGGTTAACTGTCCATTTGACATTTCTAAAGCCCCGAGCAAGGCTCTGAAATGAATTCCTCGATGTAACTCAATGTAAGCAACAATCCGACCACGTTGATACTCTCCACCAGACTCCTTTTTCTTACGAACCAAGCCAAGGAGAGCAAGACCATATTTTGTTGCGGGTAGTCGTATCCATTCAACTTGAGTAAAAGCACCAGCGATTAAAGCGAGTAAACTAGTTGATGCAACCAAGGCAACAATTGTTGGGGCCGCGGCAGGAATAGAAATTACAGGTGCTTCAGATGCTACTTCATTGTCAATGTTAGTCTCTGTTGAGGCTATTTGCGCCTCACCTAACACTTCAACTACAACAATGTGAGATGACCAGCCAGAACATGCAGTCGAGGTGTCAACAGTTTCCTCAACCCAATATGCGCCTCGGTGATTAGGCAGTGGTTTCCAGTTGTTCACTAAGGTAGATGAGTATGCGTGTTCATTACCATCAACATCAATTAGAATCCAACACCCATCAGAATCAGTAGTGACATATTGCCAACTACCTTCGGCCATCCAACTCAATAGAATTGCATCTTCTTGCTCTATTGTTTCATCAACAACCTCACTCTCGGATTCATCTTCTAAATTCTCTTCCTCATCAATCATGGGTGGATTCCAAGTATGAGCTAACTGGGTTGTGAATGTAGGTGTGCCAGTGGTTTCTATGAAGATAGACCAAGTCCCTTGGTTGAGTTCACCAAACTCGATTGTAAATGGATCAAATGGTATACCATTACCTGCAGTAATTGTCTCCATGACTCCACCTGTTCCCACACACTGTTCGTTCCATATCTGATGAGGCTGTGAATCACCAATGCGTTGTAGGGTGAATGTCAATCGACATTCTTGAGGCCAGTGGATATCTAAGTCAACTTGGTTTTCTAGGTGAATTTGGAAAGTAATCGATTCTTCTTCGGTTCCTGGATTGTTGGTAAGTAGATCAATCACTCTAAATTGGGCTAGGCTAGTGTCCTGCATTGATGCTAAACAGGCGGGTCCACTGTCGCTTCCATCGTAATTGATTAGATATTCAGTGGTAATCCCATATTCAGGGATTGTTACCAACATTAAGTAAGAACCATCATCGAGTTCACAAGTACTATCTGCATTCATTGACCACATTCGCTGGTCAATTGTGTATTGGCTAGTGGGGTCAACCTTCAATTCGGAAAATTCCGTTTCACAGATATCATTCAATCTTGAATCCTTGGTTATCATTCCTTGTTCAGATATTAATTGAATCGAAATGAGACAACTACTGTTGAATTGCAACTCAGCAGGAACTTCGGCTGAATTTACTAACTCAGTTTTAATTTGAATATTATCTGTTTCAGTTACTACTCCGTCAAAATCATCATCACCAAGTAAAGTAATAGCAACCTCAACTAAAGCCTCAGGGCGAGGCTCACCTATTGCTAGTGTTGCCTCAAAGGTACTTGTCAAACCACTCAAACCAGTAGTTGCAATTTCAACGGACCACAGCCCTGATTCAAGTTGTTCACCTCCAGAGGTAAAGTCCCAGATTAGCCAACCCAAAGGAACAGATTCACCAATTCCAAGAGTTGTCCCTGAGCCACATTCTAAGTCAGTCATTGAAGGAGGATTCGATGTAGCCATGTTGTTAACTTGAATTGTAATCTTGCAACCTTCATCAGCATCAATAGTCACCGGGCTACTACCACTATTGCTGAGTGAAACATGAGAGTAAACACTCTCCCCTGACAAGTAATCTAATCCGCCTGAAATAGGTGGAGCGGTGTTAACTTGCAGTACCAAGTTTTCAATTAACACAGGACTGCGCTGGAATTGTATAGATTGTACATGAGTTGCCAAACCTGACTCAAAGTTGAAATCAATTGTGATATCACCACTGTTGATAACTGCTCCAGATGCATTTTGCCATTGCCAATCAAATGAATCAAGGTTTCTTGTTTGCCCAGCAGGTATGTCAATCGCTCGACGTTGTTCAAGGCAGACTCTGTGCTCTCGCAGAGATGTGAAAAATTCATCATCTTCGTCAAGTATTTCAATTTCAACGGGGCAGGATGGATTGTATTCAATCGATTGAGTCGTGGCACCAGAATTCTTCACAGAAATTGAGATTGAAAGAGATTCTTCCCCATCATACCAATCTGCACCGGTAGTTGGTTCGGAAATAGAAATCACTAATTCAATGTCATCAGAATCTGCACTTGCAGAACTCATCGCAAGTGGAGCAAGTAGGATAAACGCCAGCCCAACAATGAGCAATCTACTAGCAGAATCACGTCCCCTCATACTGCCGCCTCTTATAGAGGCGACAAACCCACTCACACTTAAGACCCGCCCCGCGGGGTAAAATCAGTAATTTCAATGGCATACCCCCCTTCGCATGATTTGGATGTTAGCCAAAGGCGAGTTTGACCGCCGAATAGAAGAGGATGGAATTGAGGTTTGGGTTAGCCAGCAAGGACCATTTGGAAACGTCAATACTGCGTTCATTAACAAAGCCACAAATACAGTAGTAATCATTGACCCATACTCTGCTAAAAAGTGGCTTTCAGCGCTAGAAACTGAAGGTTTGTCCCCAACTCACATCATTCTAACCCATACCCATAGAGACCACACATCAGGCGTTAAGAAAATCATGAAAGCCCACCCTGAAATTGAGTTATGGGGGCATGTTGAATCAAACTATCCTAATTTACTCGGGAGAGTATTATTTCGTCACATAGATTTCACACACACTTGGAATCATCCTATACATTCTGGAGAGCAATGGACTTCCGGTGGCATTAGCCTTGAGGTCACTCACACACCAGGTCACGCACCCGGTCACCTCACCTTCCATGGTCATGGGGTTTTTCACGCGGGAGATTTACTTTTCACGCAACGTTCTGGCAGGGTCGATCTACCAGGGGGAGATTCACAATCTCAATGGAAAAGTGTAACTCATGCTAGGGAGATTCTCAAAGGGTTACCTAGTGATTGGCGACTAATTCCAGGACATAATTACGAGTGGATTGATGGGACTGAACGAAATTGGGTTAGTTTATCTGAGGCATTGGAACACAATTTAGCACTGAATTCACCTTCCTTAGTTCAGTTTGAGGAACTTGATTTTTTGCGGTTTGATGATGACATGGCAAAATGAAAACCCCTCTTGAATTATTGTCGGGGATATATTGAAAGTGAATTTAACACCGGCCGAAAGCATGGGCGATGAAGACTTGCTTCGCCATGCTAAAATTAGATATCCCAATATCGCATTTAAACGTGGAGACAAGCCTAAATCTTTCTTTTTTAATATAATATATTCATTAATTTGGCTTGCCTTAGTTCTTGCTGTTTCAGCAACTGGATACCTTTTTGTGAACCCCTATTGTGGGTTTGGGGCAATTCTATCATTGGTAATATTGAAAGGACTATTAGATGCATTAATGGGAAATACGGTTCTTGTGCATGATAAATCAGGCTCGTTAGTATACCGAAAAACCAAGGCGAAAACCAAGCGGGATTTTGCTGTACAGAAGAAGATGATTCAGAAATTATCTGCTCTAGATAAAGATGAAGAAGAACAAAAACTACAATCTCTGATTACTGATATCCTATCGGATGAAGAAAACAACCAAGATAAGGTATTAGCGATTGCCTCAATGCTGATTATGGATAAAAACAAAGATGGACAATTATCAGTAGAAGAAATGTTGGATACAACCTATAATGAATTACAATCTAGTTTCGGTCTAGAAGCGGATGAAACCGCAATAAAAGCGGGTGAGGATTTGGCATCACAAATCCTTCTTTATCTAGATTCAAATCCTGATGCAACTAGCAAAAATATTGTTGAGAAGTTTTCAAAAGAAGACAAGTATGACCCATTTTCTTAATGCGATTGGAAATCACATGAATTATCATTAACTAAATTTTAAGATAGCACCGGTGTATAAATCAGCGGGAACTGCACTCTGAATGTAGTTCCTTGTGCAGATGTTGAGTAGTCAACTTTGCCGTGCATCAAATCACAAAGTGCTTTGACCAGTGTAAGACCTAGGCCAACCCCCCGCCTCAGTTGCCCATCCTTGACAAGTGCCTTTGAGTATGGTTCGTACAATCTCATCTCTGCTTCATGAGAAATTCCTGGTCCGGTATCTGAGATTTCAAACACAACACTATCGGCAACACTGCTGACTTTGAGAGCAATGTGACCTTTTTCTGTAAATTTCACCGCGTTATCTAATAATTGTTCGAGGACCTCTTGAAGTCTCATTTCATCAATACACATTTTTTCCGGCGCATTAACCATCTCCATATGGAACTCAAGTCCTCTCCGAGTACACACCTTTCTAGCAGCCTCACTCGATTTTTCTACCACGCTGTCAATATCATGCCATTCTGAGGTAATCCGGACAGTACCAGAGATAATGTTAGAGTAGGTGATAACAGAATCTATCATCATACGGAGAGAATCCCCAGCATCAATAATTTCCTGTAAGAATTCCTTTTCTTCAATATCAAGGTTAGGTGATATATCAAGTAAATCTGCGAACCCAAGAACACCAGAAAGAGGGGTTCGTAAATCGTGGCTGAAGTTTGCAATGAATCCTGCTTGAAGATTGTGCGCACGCGATAACTCACCATGGGTTAGTCGTAATTCCTGAGCAGCGCTCTTTGTCTCAGTCAATTGTTCTTCAAGTGCGTGTTGTAACCCAATCAATTCGGTTATGTCCTGATAAGAACAAACCACACCACTGAGGCGACCATCACTTCCGAATAATGGTTCAGCAGCGCCCATCAAATAGAGCATTCTCCCATTATTAAATTCAATACTGAATTGCCAATCACGCTGTGATTCTCCCGTTCTTAATGCCTCTAAAAGAGGGCCTTCAGTAGAGCCCATGGGGGCACCGTGTCCGTCACGGAAAATGTGGTCTTCTTTGAATTCATGAATCCACTCTGGAGGCGCAGGAGTGGCAGGCAAATCTGGTAGCATAATTTGTGCCGCTCTATTGGCATGTACAAGAGCACCCTGAGCATCAATTTCTAAAATTGCACTGTGCATTGAAGAGAGAAGGGCTCGTAACCTAACCTCCATAGTTGCTGGTGCAGGGCGTGTGTCAAACGGGTCCATCTATAGGCCTCCTCGTCTGTTGGGTACGGAGATAAGGCATAGCAATTGTGCTTGAGGATTGGTCTCAAAGCAAGTCATCAAGGTCTAATGCTTCAGGCAATGCCTCGATCGCTTCTTCAGCCTGCTGTTCCTCAGCCTCTTGATGAAGTTGCCAATCAGCCTTTTCCACCCATCCGAGTTCTTTGGCTTTCTCTAGATCTCCCTGACCCACATAGTATTCAATCCATTCTTCACGTCGGGTTTCTTCTTCGTCAAATATTTGCTCTTGTAAGGCAACATTTTGGCGCATCAATTGGCCACTGCGTTTTGCGGCTTGGCGGGCAATCATAGCAACTAGGATGGCTAAGAGGAGTAGTACCCCCAAACCACCTAGTAAATATGTGCCCAATTCTATAATTGACATTTTGTTTGAACTTGTAACTCCAGTTTCAGCCTCTGTAATTTCACAAACCCCGGGAACTTCCCATACATTAGGGTCATAGATGCAAATGTCAGCGATATCTGACCAACCATCACCATCTGTGTCTTCACATCCAAATCGGTCTTGCCATGATGTTCCAAATTTTGATCTGCAATCATCTGGTTGGAATGCGTCGCGAGTAGTATTATCTCCATACCCATCTTTGTCACTGTCTTTGTGCTGTGAATGAATGAGCGGGAAATCATCAGGGTTGGTACCATTCGGATTGTCACCCCAACCATCGCCATCGGTATCATTCCACTGAGTAATATCGTTAGGGAACGCATCCGCAAGTTCAGCCCCAACAATGAAATCACCAGGCCAATTCAATTCTCGACTGATATTCCAACTCGAATTACCCCAATTATCTCCATACCCATCATCGTCGGTATCTTTCCATTGGCTGGCGATATCAGGGAAATCATCTCGAGTGTCAGCCCAACCATCGCCATCAGAGTCAATACAGCCGTAAGTATTTCCTTTGAAACTAGTTCCAAATGTGTCCGGGCAATCATCTTTTTGTGCTGCTAGAGGGTCATCAGCATAGCCATCTCCATCACGGTCCGATGAACGCATTGGGTCTTCAGGATAAGCGTCTTCATTATCGGCGATTCCATCTTGGTCTGTATCGGGACAACCACGAGTTGTTTCGCCTTCCATCTGCCCATATTTTGTTGGACACAAATCGGGTTCATGCGCATTTTCTACATATATGCCAGGCCAAGATTGATTGCGGTCAAATACCCATGAAGCATTGCCAAAATTATCACCGTAGCCATCGCCATCAAAGTCATACCACTGGGTGTTCTCATCAGGGAACCAGTCACCATTGTCTCCAACAGGGTAATCACCATATCCATCTCCATCACGGTCACCACACTGGGATGGGTCATCAGGGAAAAGGTCTGGATTATTGCCATGGCTGTTATCACCACAACCATCTCCATCACGGTCTAACCATTGAGTGGCATCTCCCGGGAATGGGTCACCAGCATCGGAATATCCATCTCCATCAGAGTCTTTGCAACCGGTGCGGTCAATTGATGAATTTCCATTAAATCCAGGACACGAATCGCCGTTAGTCCCGCTTGCGTTATCTCCAAATCCATCGCCATCAGCATCACACCATTGGCTTGGGTCGTCGATGAAAGCATCACCAGTTCCAGCGCCTTCTCTGCAAGCAGGCCAATTATCATCGGGGTCGGACCATCCATCTCCATCAGTGTCGTAACATGCGAGCCTATCCCAAATAGAATCGCCGTATATATGGATACATCCATCAGAACGGCTTGTAAATTGCTCGTCCCCGACCCAATCGCCGTCACTGTCATTCCACTGTTCTGTATCTGTAGGAAACACGTCAATGTCATTCAATTGGCTCGGCGTCATTGTAGTAATTAGAATTCCTGGCCACTCAGAAGGCCTAATTCCAACCCAAGATGCGTTAGCGAAATTATCCCCATAACCATCGAGGTCAGTGTCATCCCACTGAGTTGGATTGTTTGGTAACCGGTCTACTGTACCGTGTGGGTTCGGGTCTCGAGTATCCTCGACATTGTCGGGGTGTCCATCACCATCAGCGTCAGCCCATTGATATTCATCGTTTGGATATGCATCATTTAGGTCAGACCAACCATCACCATCCCCATCAGGGCAACCGAATCTATCTTCAGTAGAAGTCCCGGCAACATTCGGACATTCGTCAGGCTCATTTGCAGGTGCAGGGTTATCGCCATATCCATCGTTGTCAGAATCATCCCATTGTGTCGGGTCTTCAGGGAACGCATCATCAACGTTTAGCACACCATCATTATCAATATCAGGGTCAACTACCCAATGGTAAATTCCTTCGTCATTTCGTCCATGTGCTGAGATAACATAATCTCCATCAGGATGCCAACTGACTCCGTAAATTGTGCCACAGTTATTCCCTCCTCCACTTGCGGTGCAACCACCCGGACGAGGTGCAGACATAGTGTCAACAATAGTCGGGGAATTCGCATTTACTTTGAATACTCTCAAACTAGCTCCGTCTGATTGATAATATGTGTGTGCTGCAACAACTTGAGTGCCATCCGGCGAATATGCAACATCATTACATGAGGTAGAAGTATCATATTTCCAATTTTGTAATCCACTTGCCACATCGTATAGCCTTACTCTTGCACCTGAATTTTCATATGCTTCACAAGTAGTGATAGTGTTTCCATCTGGCGACCAAGCCACAGCATTGTTTGCACCTCTATTGGTATTGATTGTCCGGTTGACGTTCCAACTTCCTGTATTGTAAATATAAACATCCTCATTTCCACCAATTAGGATTCTACTTCCATCAGGACTCCAATCAACAGAATTGAACCGACTATCAGAACCGGGGTCA
Organism: Methanobacteriota archaeon; assembly: GCA_016845345.1. GTDB lineage: Archaea > Thermoplasmatota > Poseidoniia > Poseidoniales > Thalassarchaeaceae > MGIIb-Q1. The sequence goes on along the minus strand of JAERSV010000004.1, from coordinate 104,740 downwards.
AATGCGGTAATTTCTGAGCCATTCATCGCATTGTAAATTTGTACTTCGCCATTGGTTCCTCCATTACCTGACCGACCAACAACAACGGCAATCATTGTTCCGTCGGGGCTGAAAGCCAGTGCGTTAGGTTGGTCACCGCTACCTACATCAGTACTCACTGAAAATAGAGGCGTGACGTTACTAGAGTAGTAAACAAGTAACTCATCGTTGTCAGTTACTGCGCCAACAAACATGCCATCATCTGACCAATCGGCATCATGAACGAAATTTCCACTAAATTCAACTGATTTTACATTCGTTTTACTTGCAGTGTCCCAGATTCTTAACCAGCCATTTGAATTACCCCATCCACCAGTATCCTCTGTTGTCAGGTATTTACTTCCATCAAAGTTGAATACTGAAACATATTGATTATCACTCATAGATTGCCGGTTATCCTCTAGAAAACCACCAGCTTGAATCACCCAAGGGTCATTTAAGTCACTTGTTCCATCGCCATCACTATCCGGACATCCATCCCTGTCAACACTGCTAGTTCCATACGCTATGGGGCAGTCATCTGTACTATCATCAACACCGTCCCCATCTGTGTCAAAGGCAGATGCAAATGGGCTGAACAAAACTACAATCATGGTTAGTGAAATCATGATTGCACGGAATCTTATATTCACTAAGTCCCTTTCTACCATGTTATCCCGACCTGCAATCATAAAAAGGGCTTATGGCGTTCCCGCATCATTTAAAACGCGACAAAAAGTAGGTATTTCCATAACAAATACCCGCGACAGAAGGCAACAGAGAGGCGAATGCTTCAATGGGGACAATAGTCACAGCGGTTTTAGATGTCAGAGACCCCACTGCGCGTGACCCTCTCAGTAAATGACCGCGTCTTGCTCCACTTGTTAGAGAATGACCATCAAGCTGACCACTTCATTGTCACCGCCCCAGTTACTCGCCCTGGCATCGCAGAATCTTGTGGTCTTCATCCACCAAATGTTAGCAGAGCAATGAGACCTCTATTGAGGCAAGGGTTCGTAAGTGAGCATACGCGTCAAATTCGAGGAGAAGCACGTCGACAAAAAACGTGGCAATTAACAGAGAATGGTAGAGAGGAAATCAATAATCGATTACCTAAAATCAAGAAGACTAGCGTTCTAATCAGAGGAAGAGATGGAAAAATGCTCGAAGTGGAAGCAGGTGAGGCCTCTGATAGACTTGACAGCAACCTTACACTTTTACAAGTTTTAATGATGGTAATCGCAGAGGGAATGTTACAGTATGGCGACATTCGTCTTGGTAGAATTGAAAAAGGTGATGACAAACCACCACCAGGCCGCTTACAAATCCTTGCCGGAGCACATTCAACCTACCATGTTAGGGCACCAAAAACTCGTACAGTACACGGTAGAAGCGACGAGAGAGCCGCTCTTGATTCGTGGTATGAAGGCAGAGAGCCGACTCTTGTTGTCAGCGGGATTGCTGGTTGCGGCAAGACAACCCTTGTTTCTCATTGGCTAAACCAACGCCTTGATGATGAACCAAATCTCAGAGTAATGTATTATCCATGCCAACCATGGGATACTGCTATTGGAATTGCAACAAGTATTCTTCACCGCCTTGGAATTGAATCTAAAGGGAGTTTGAGTTGGGACCCTTACGGTATTCTTGAATCCTTACCAATGTCGCCAAGTGGAAAGTTCGACATTGACCTATATCGCCGCCGCCTCACTGCCTATCTCACAGACCCCGAAAAACTTAGGGAAAAAGTGTTTGAAAAACTAGAAGAGAAGAGTGAGACACCCCCCTATATTTTGTTAGTTTTAGATGATGTTCACAATGTTGAAGTTGAGTCAGCACACCTATTAGGTTCACTTTTGCAAGTTGCAGACCAAACCCCACTTCGCATGTTGCTTATCTCACGCACAGCCCTGTCGTTCTACGACCGTCGCGACGTCCACACCCGTGGATTAGTTTCAGAATTACCTCTCCGAGGACTTAGTTTGGAAGAGGTGGAACAATGGATTGCTCAGTTTGATGTGCCGTTACCACCTGAAGCAGAAGAGGTCCACAAAATGACTGGAGGACATCCCTTAGCCGTGGAATTATTAGAGATGTACGGGGATGTTGTACACGGTGATTGGTTGAGATTCCTTGATGAAGAAATTTTACAAGTTCTTCCAGAAGAGCACCGTGATTTGTTGGGTTATTTAGCTGCTGCAGAGAGGCCAACCCCTTGGCCGACATTGGCGTTGGCAGCGGGTTTGGATGGCCCTCCGCCTACGGAATTATTGAGTCGTGGAATCATTGTAGAATTAGCAGACGGATTATGGTTACACGAAGCAATCCGTGAGAGATTGATGCGCGAAGTCGGTGAGTCAGTGGATGAGCGTCGAAAGGCGCTCACAACAGCGATGAAGAAAACCCAAGAATGAGAGTTCTCAGTTCATGTGTCGGTTCAACCAATCGTCAAATCCGCCTTTTTGCATTGCGCCAGTTGCTTGGTCAACCGCATTACCATTATGGAATAGAACTAGAGTTGGAATCCCTCTTACTCCAAACTTCCCTGGTGAGTTTGGATTGTTGTCAACATTGACCTTTGCGATGGTAAGATTATCCCTTTCCTCAGCAATTTGTTCTAATACGGGTGCAATCATTTTGCATGGTCCACACCAAGGTGCCCAAAAATCCACCAAAACCCATTCATTGCCTGTCGTTACTGTGTCAAAAGTTGCGTCTGATGCTTCTACAATTGCCCCTGCCATGTCAATATCTCCTGTGCAACCTTTCCCCTCGCAAGAGGGTCTTTGAACTTGCCGTCTTCAATGTGAAGGATTGAGAACCCCTTGCCTCTCGGGTGGAATGAGGGGAAGGTTGTGATTGTCTGTCCAAGTATTTTGACCGCTGATTATTGTAATTTAGGAAAAGTGGTTGATGACGCTGTCGCAGCAGGAATCGAATGGATTCATCTTGATGTGATGGATGGTAATTGGGTAATCAACAAAACCATCACTTTTGGTCCCGCATTAATTTCATCCATTAGGAAGCGAGTTGGTAGCGATATATTCCTCGATTGCCATCTAATGGTAACCAATGCGGCTGATACTTGGATGCAATATGTTGAGGCTGGAGTCGACCTTGTGATTGCTCATGTTGAAGCGGTTGATGATTTTCCAAAACTAATCACAAATTTGCACGATGCAGGCTGTCAGGCAGGCTTAGTTCTAAATCCTGCCACAACTCTTGATGATGTTCTTCCAATGCTCCCAGATCTTGACCTAGTGCTAGTCATGTCTGTGGTTCCTGGAAAGGGAGGCCAATCTTTCATGCCAGAAGTAGAAGATAAGGTACGGGCTCTTAGAGCAGCAGTAGATGCGCAAATATCCCAAGGGGGTAGATCAACAAAATTGATGATTGATGGTGGTATCAAAGCGCACAATATTGCAGAGGTTGCAGACTGGGGTATTGAGGCCGCAGTAGTTGGTTCAGGCCTCATTAATGATAGCGGAACAATCGCTGAAAACCTTGCAGAAATCAATTCAGCTCTCTAGGTTAGTGCAAGCGTCCTCAACACGAGGGTTGAAAATGGTCTAACGCGGCCAATGAATCAATGCCTACCGCCGAGTGGATGGTTGAACAGGTCAAAGAGGTCTATCCAAACGCAGATGTTGAAGCCACTGATACCACAGGAGGTGGTGACCATTGGTTTGTACGAATTGTCGATATTGGATTTGAGGGTGTGAGATCATTCAAGCGGCAGAAGCCGGTCATCCAGCACTTTAAACCGCACATCCAGACTAATTATGTACACGCTCTTGATGTTAAATGCCAGACCCCTGAAGAGGCGGAAAAGAGTAGTGGTGATGAACCATTTTCACCTCATGAGGCAAAGAGAACGAAATTCGTCGGCTTACAAGTTCGACGAACAAACAAGGAGGAATAAAAATGACAGAATTTAATTGGACAGCAGATGAATTACAGGAAATTGTGGACGGGAACAGATTAGTTCTCTTCATGAAAGGAACGCCAGAACAACCACAATGCGGATTTTCTGCCCGCGCCGCAATGGTGTATCAACAGTTGGAGGTGCCATTCGTATCAGTCAATATCTTAGCCGACCCAAGAGCAATTCCATCAGTTTGCGAATGGTCAGATTGGCCAACGATGCCACAATGCTTCATTGATGGCGAACTTATTGGTGGATCAGATATTGCATTAGAAATGTTTGAATCAGGTGAACTTCAAGAAATGATTTCAGAAGGCGCTTGACTCATTTTTCCAGCACAAAATCTTAGGAACTCAAAGGAAAAAGAGAGAATTGCTTCAATCGGTTGAAGTGGTTGATTCCTTTGTGTTTTCAGGCGGTTCGATACCTGCCAATCCGATTCCAGTGAAGGCGAATGCGAAGACTGTCAACGCACCACAAACTGCTGCGGCTGTAGCACCAATCACTGCACTTGGCTGGGTGGGAATCAGTATAACGCAGGTGACAGTGCTGACTAGGATTCCTAGCCAGAGTATTCGGGTATAATTCCATGGCTTCTTTCCTGCCTGAATGAGGGACAGCGAGGGACTCGCCATCGTGTGGAATAGCCACGCCAACAATAATCCGAGGAACGGCTTTTCGACAACTTCAGTATACTCTGGGAACAAGGCCTCAAATGCAAACGGTCCCATCAACAGTCCGATTCCGGCTCCAACAGGTGCGAGAATCGCGGTTGCGAAAAACGCCCTTTTGTAGCGGTGCACCAACTTTTCGTAGTCGTCTCGAACCTCACCAAACCATGAGAGAAGTACCGCTCTCAAAGAGAGAATAGGTCCGTAGCCGGCGATGAAGCCAAGCCATGCAATCTGAAAAACCGCGATGTCAGCCGGAGTCGCGAACACCCCCAGTAACAGCTTCTCGATTCGGACATTGACTACGAGCGCCGCACCAGCAATCAGGAATGGGAGGCCGGATTTGACCAATTCCTTGCTTTCCATTTCTGCCGTCTCAGGTGAATTCTCATCGGGGTCTCCGAGTTTGGGGGCGAGGATGAATTGTAGGTAGCCAATCGCCAACGCGAAGGAGAGCAGTGGACCCGCAACAGTTGCTACACTGAAATCAACAAGGCCGTCGGCCCAGAACAACATCAACACCGCGACTACACCACGGTCTACGATGCGCACGAACGCCTCGGCCCGCGCCTCACCCATTGACCTGAGTCCGGCGCGGAAGGAGTAGGTGAATACCTGAATGCACGCACTCATCAACAACAGAACCGATGCACTCAGCCAGTCGGTTTCGACCTTGGATATCAAGGCGAATGCAGAGATGTGAATCAGCACAATAAATCCGAGCGCCGGCATCACTTGCACCCTTCCAATCCGCTTGACAAAGGAAGGAAGTCGGTTGCCTAGCCTGCCACCATCGCGGGCGATGAGTGTGGGAAGTCCGAGGTCCACCAGTATCACACAGACATGGAAAAAGTCGAGCAGTAACACGAATGTTCCATAATCATCACTGAGTAAAGCGCGAGTCAAAACTACGTGAATTATGACTCCAAACACGAGGTTAACCGCATCTGCTCCAGAGAGCCAAAGTGTGTCTCTTTGTGGCACAACTTTGCGCCGAGTCTCTCCTACTTTTGGGGTGACTCCCTCACTTTCTTGCACGGTCATTTTAACCACCAAAGCTCAGTCATTTTGCTCCCCCAAGTTCGATAATTTTCAGGACGAGTTCTCTGGTCGTTATATCCCAATCAAACTCGGTTTCAGCATCTGATCTTGCCTCTGCACCCAACTTTTTAAGGTCCGAATTCAGCAATTCTTCAACCTGATTTGCCCATTCATCTGATGTTGCATCATGCTCAACAAGTTTGACCCAATTTCTATCTCCGATTGATTTGTGCGGAGTGATATTTGAAAGAACCATAGGTAAACCCGCTGCGGCCCATTCACGCACTTTTAGAGGACTTGCTAAACGCCAATTTTCACCATCAGGGAGGGGGAAGAGAGCGACATGGCCCGACGAAAGAAACAGGGGTATTTGGTCTGAGGGTATTGGGCCTAAAACCTCCAACCATTCATGTTCAGTGGCTGTCTTCTGTAGTTCTCTTAAACAATTCCCCGCGCCAGCAATTCTCATTTTGAAATCAATTCCTCTCTCTGCAATGAGTGAGCCAATATCTACTAATTGCATTATATTCCTTTCTTTATCGAGTTGGCCGTGGTAAATTATTGACGGTTTTCCAGTAAAATTTGAAGGATTGAATCTTGATACATCAACTCCTGCTTCTAGAATGCTAACAGGTTCAATAATTCGTTTATGCTGGCGATTCCAATCTGCTAATGCTTGTGATTTTGGTACCGAACCAGCGACGCCATTTTTGCTGGCTAATTTGTATGCGCGGCGGTACTCAAACCATTGGAGTTGTCCAGCAAGGGAACGGAAAACCGGTGGGCTTCTATCAACAATTAGCCACGGGATTTTGAACTTCGTCAGTGCCTTATGTGAACCTGCAACTGCTTGCCATTCCACTAATGCAACATCAAAACTTCCTCCTTTCACCACATTTGGCAACATTTTCTTCAAATGACGGCCAAAGGTCAGCCAACCTAATCCAGGTTTACGAGATCTTTTGACTTCGAAAAAGGTCGGTTTAGAACTATTTTCGTCTGCATCCAATTCACTTGAAACATTACTTTGCTGAGGCGCACTACCTTTTGGTGCAACGATTGTGACGTCCCATCCCCTTTTTGCCAACGAGTTTGTGACCGCTAATTGCGTGGTGCTGGCGAGGTCTTCACCGAGCCGCTTTGCTGTCACCCAAAGAAGATTCACGATTACCCGAAATGCCGACTCCTATATCGTTGCTCCATCTCCCCCGCACTAAAGGTGGCTGGGTTGAAGCGAGTCTTACATGTCGGGCCGGTAGAAAGCCGGGGTGGTATGCAGGCAACAATCAGGCACCATCTCAAGCATCCACCAGTAGATTGGACTACAGAATCAATTAACACACATGTTGATGGTTCAGTGTTAGCAAAAATCAATGCATGGCGCACTGCTAAAAGAGAATTGAAATTAAGACTCAAAAATAATCCCCCAGACGTCATTCATATTCATACGGCTACCAGTTATTCGTGGTGGAGAAAGATTAGAGCAGTTAAAATGTGTATTCAGGCAAAGGTACCTGTCATTTTACAAATTCATGCAGGAAATTTCAACTCATTTCTGCTTAATTCAAATTCGGTTAGAACTGATTTTTTTAAGATTACATCCCATCAATTAGTTACACCCGTTGCTCTAACTCCACGTCATAAAAAGGAAATAGGCTTGGAAAAATTACAGGTTATCGGCTCTCCCGCACCACCAATTAGGATGATTGAAACATCTAATCGAGACCCTAAATTGATGATTTTACTCGCTCGACCATCACCTATCAAAGGCCATCGATTGGCAATCAAAGTCACACAAGAATTGCGAACCCGTGGTCATGACGTACATCTTCACCTTTCAGGAGTTTCACCCAGTCATAAGTGGGTAGGGGATTTGGGTCCAGAGCAAGGAATACATGCTCGAGGATGGTTGACTGGTGAGCAGAAGGATGAGTTACTAACAACCGCTGGTTTGTTGTTGATTCCGTCTGATTACGAGGGTATGCCCGTGGCGGCTATGGAGGCCCTTTCATGCGGCTTACCCGTAATGGCCTCCCCTTCTTGTCAAGGAATTTTAGGAGACGGTGGAATCATTGTTGAAAACTTAGACTCTAATGATTGGGCCAACACAATAGAGAAGGTGCTCAATGATTCTGATTACTGGGAAAAAATGTCATCTGCTGGCCCCGAGTCTGTCACTCAGCAGACGCCAGAAATGCTAGGTAAACAGTGGGCAGAACTTTATCAAAATTCAATTCAGGAGTCGTCTGAATGACACCAACTGAATGGCTGATTTTTGCAGAAATTGGCCTTGGTTCAATCGCAGTTTTACCCTTACTTTTACAGGATTGGTTTAACCGTAAATGGTTGAAAAAACACCCCTTTCCAACTTTTCCGGAGGCAAGTAGTGAACCACTACCACGAATGACCGTGATAATCTGTGTGCGAGATGAAGAGTTGGTTATTGCAGGAAAATTGTCCGATTTGGCACTCAAACATTATCCAAGAGAGTCACTTGAGGTTTTGGTAATCGATACTGGCTCATCCGACCAGACCATGCAAGTCGTAGAAGATTGGATTTCCAATGCTCCAGAATTTGGCCCACTCGTTCGGCTACTCTCAACAACTAGTGTTGCAGGTAAATCTGCGGCAGTCAATTTGGGTTTGGCTGAATCCCATGCTGATAGCGAAGTGGTAGTTCTCACTGATGCAGATTCACGTTTAGAGGTGAATTCTTTGGAGAGAATTGGGCGTTGGTTTTTGAATCCAGAAATTGGCGCGGTTTGTGGACAACAGCAACCAATAGATGAAAATGGTAAACCAATGTTGGGTTCAAATGCATATCGTTCATACTATAATCGGGCGAGAGAAGCGGAAAGCCGCTTAGATTCAACACCAATTTTTGAAGGGTCTTTAGCCGCTTACAGTCGTAGTGCAATCAACGCAGGTGTTGTGGCGGATTCCAATGCCGATGATTCTCAACTAGCAGTTGAAGCACGTCGCCAAGGCTTGAGAGCAATTCATGACCCTGACCTCCACTTCTTTGAAGCCGTGCCAAGGTCGTTATCAGCAATTCACAGCCAAAGGATGCGGCGAGCCCAAGGGCTCGTGCGACACCTTTGGCGCAATTCAGATTTGATGTTTTCAAAGAAGATGGGGGCACCGATGCGGATGACCATGCGAACCCTGTTTTATATACATATCAAAATGCCAGCCTTAGTCATTGCATCTCTTGCCTGTGGTGTTGGTGTCTTATTGTCTGTGGCGCTGGAATTACAACAATGGAATTTGTTTACTCTCAGTGTTGCGTTACTAAATTTGTCTTTGTTCCTTGTATTACTCACCCCTCCGTTTTGTGTTCTTGTTCTAAGGACAAAGCACCTACGGCCGATGAATGCATTAACGTCATTTGTACATTCAATGGCTATACTAGTGTGGGTGCACCTGAGAATCGTACTTCGTTTGAAGTCCCATATTTGGAGACCTATTCAAGAGATTCGAGAATCAATTAATCGTTATGACCAATTACAGTGAGTCATTGAGCGAATGCAAAATCCAATGATTCGAGAATTTAGAATACAGGATTAATTCACTTGGTTGTGAAATTTTTACAAAAAAAAATGGCCCCCGTTGAGCCGCCCGAAGGCGACCCAACGAGGACCGTGTTTGCATTACTTGTGTTATCTACGTGAACAGCTTTTCAGCGCTCAGTTGACAGTCTGGCTTGTGTCACCAGCAACTGTGTGGCCACCGTTTGTTACGGAGATACCGACGTCACAGCCTTGTGCACTGCAGATTTCTGCTGTGCCTTCACTTAGGAAGATGTACTCCCCAGGTTCCCATGCGTTGTCGTTGCTACCAGCGGATTGGCTGATAGTGCAGTCATCGCCTGCTGTTACGCTGCATGTGTAGATGTTGTCACCCACACTCAGTGTGACCTTTACGAATGACCATGCTAGGTCATCCTTGCCAGTCATCTGCATGCGGATCAGTGTGTCTGCTCCGCCAGCTGCATCGTTTGCGTCATCATCTGCGTCATCTGCTGTGTATGTGTTCAGTGTGCTAGCTGAGGTGTCTGTGCCCTCACTTGCTAGGCTGTTTGCCCACACGTACAGTACTCCGGCCAACACGACGGTGATTGCTACCATTAGGATGGTTGCGATAACCGGGCTGACTGCCTGCTCATTCTTCTCGTTCTTCATCATTTTTAGTCCTCATTCCCCCAGCGGGGGTGCTTCCGCCTATGATGCCTATTGATATTAAGGTAACTGCCGGATTGAATCACAATACATCCATTCCTAAACGCAACACTGGTCTAATATTTGATGTGTATTTAGAGTATCGTGTCAGAAAATATAACATCATCGCACTAGTACAAATATTTTGTAGAATACCACCTTCAGATGATTTACTCCTAATAGCAATTCAGCAGGATTTTACCACGATTGATGGCTCAGCCTATCTATCAAAAAAGAAAGGTGAACAGGGAGAGAGGTATACGTAGAGGGGATGGGATGCACACTCGACGAAGAACACTCAACGGCCCTGTTCACAATAGCCCTTACAGTGATGGCATAAAATCGTTTTCAATTGCAGATACTCCAATTTCGCCTTTGTGAGGCTGTTATTAAGACCATTTTTTTTATTCGATTGTGAGAATTTCAGCGCCTCCAGGCGCGATCCAAACGGTGTGTTCGTATTGACTAATCAATCCCCCATCCACACACTTTAGCATGTGGTATGTTTCAAGGAAACGAATGTTGATTAATTTCTTTGTCAAAGCATCCCATTTACTTTGTAGGCTTTCTTCATCCTCATTTGGGAATGGTTTTTTCAGCAGAGGGAATGCCCATCTTTCTGCAAATGGTAACTGGTGATATCGTTCTTCAAGATATCTTGCCATTGTAGCGCCTAACGGCTTTAACTTGTTTTTTGCCAAAGCCTTCTTTACCGAGATATCACCTGTTATTCTCCAAATATTGCTCGAATTCCTCGGTGGGACATTTTCTATTAATCCCTGTGCACCTGTGGTGTTGAAAGGCTCAACTGCAAAAATTCCACCTTCCGTGACTTCACCCTTGAAGGATGGGTTATCAGGCCCACAAGCATACGAAGGAACCGAAGTTCCTGCGTGTAAATTGAAAGTTTCAAGTTGATGACCACAGAGATTACTGATTGGTGCAAAACCCGCATCGGTTTGAGCCTGTTCAGCAGCAGCGCCCACTTCATGCCATGGAGTACCGGGGTGCATCTTCTCGATCGATGCACCCCTAGCCTCTATTGAAGCCTTTATTTGATCAGTGTGTTTGTTACTATTACCTACCTCTAGTGTTAGGGCATTATCTCCAATAGCCCCTTTCACATGGACACCAATATCTAGTTTAACCAAATCTCCTTTTTTGAACACCATATCCTTTTCCCAACCAGGTGGATCACTTTCATTGTGGTCGGTTGTGTAATGGGCAGCGATGTCATTCACTGCAATTGTTGTTGGGAATGCAGCCTTACCTCCATGGCGGCGAATATAGCGTTCAGCAGATTCAATGACATCATTCCAACTTGCTCCAGGTTTGATTTCATCCTTGATGGATTCTAATGCTCTGCGAGCAACATGTCCAGCATCACGCCAGATTTTCAAATCTTCTTCATTGACCACGATTTCACCTCCTTTTTACTTATGATACCCTCTCTGAGAACCTGTAATTGCTCACCCGATATGAGGGTGGCGTAGTCATCACACCGTATCAACGTAGTGGGTGGTTCATTTGAACAAGTTCCAGCAATGTATTCTGTCGGACCCATCCCTAATGCCTCAGCAGATTTTTGACAATCTGCCACAGGTTTCACCCCACTAAGGTTTGCACTAGTTGCTGTAAGTGGTCCAACTTCTCTGAGAAGTTTTCCACAAATTCCTGTTGTAATGATACGAATAGCAATGGAATCCCCCCCAACTCTCTTGTCAAGAGTTTTGAGTGCGGGAAGGATTAGGGTCAATGTTGATGGAGGGAAATCCTCAAACAATTTTCGCGCTTGTTTTGGTATCTCAACAATTTCACTTGCTTGTTCTAAATCAGCCACGGCTAGAGATACAACCATATCATTTCCTCTCTGCTTTAATCTGAATAATTCATCCAGAGCATCTGGAGTAGGTTTACAACCCAGTGCAGGTAAATTTGGGGTTGGATAAACAATGGGTTGACCGTGATTAACCCTGTCAACCAAGGCTTGCCAATGTGAGTCATCGCCGCTCATAACAGGAGAGCGTCGTGGCATCCCCTCTTCAAACAAACCGTCAAACCCGAACTCAAGTTAGCCAAGATTCAACATGTTTTTCGGCGATTTCATCAGCAATTTGCTGATTTGCAGTTTTTATCAATAACTTGCCACTTGGAAAAAGTGTCAAGTTGACTGAACCAGAAAAGGTGTAACATAATCGATTTCTAAGTGTGCATTCCCAGCCTGATGCAATGATTTTCTCAGAAACCTCATTCATTTCAATTGGGTCAGAGGAAGATGGTTGAACTTGCCAAGCGGCCCGTCCACTACAAATTTCCAAGAGATATTCTCCCACCTCAAATATTCCCCCTCATTTTTTGTTCCATTAGTGTCAAGTCACGAGCGGCAATGACTGCTTTTTTCTTGGCGAATAATACCCAACCTACAAACACCACAAACAGAAAACATGAGACGATGTTTACATGGTGATAAATTGCAAGAAATTGCTCCTCATCAATATACGTCGAAATACCTAATACCTCTAAGAAAAGAAACCTGCTTAGATCCTCCATTGTCAAAATTGAAGGGTATCCCCCCCTCAATAGCCATGGTTGAATGTAATCATCAATCAAAATTGCAGCCGGACCAGCAAGTAGGGTTATCCATCGCATGAAAGCAACAATTCTCAAGATTTTGAATCGCCCTTGTAGTTCGTCATCAATTGGCGTAATAGAACTATAATTTTCCAATTCTTGGCTCACTCAACATTCACTCCATCGGGTTTTTCCAATTCGCTCGCCCCTGGGGGGCCTTGCGGTGGACCTTGCGGTGGACCTTGTGGTGGACCTTGTGGAGGAGTCATTCCACTAGGTGGCGCCATATCCGGCGGCATTGGGCCGGGCGGCATTGGCCCTGGCGGCATCATCCCAGGCGGCATCATTCCAGGTGGCACCCCTCCGGGTGGCATTGGCCCTGGCGGCATTCCTCCCGGTGGCATCATCCCAGGCGGCATTCCTCCGGGCGGCATCATTCCAGGCGGCATTCCTCCCGGTGGCATCATTCCAGGCGGCATCGCTCCGGGTGGCATTGGTCCAGGTGGCATTCCTCCCGGCGGCATTGGCCCCGGCCCCATCGGCCCAGATGGCATTGGATTAGTCGGTGGACTCTCTGGTACTGATGCAGGGGCAGGTTGTGGTTCTTGAGCTGGTGTGGGAGGTTTTTCAATTGTAGCTGGTGGATTCATTTGGGGAGGAGGGCCAGTAGGTGCAGTGGGTGGCTCAGGTTCTGCAACAGGTGCAGAAATGGGGGCGGAAATTGGTGCGTGCGCGGGAGCGAGAAGATTGCTCGCTGGCGGAGTTGCAACCGGTTCTTGTACAGGAATTTCCGCACTAAATGCACTGGCCAAAGGGTCCGAGGATGGTGCTGCAGCAACGGCAACAGCAGGTTCAGGTTCCCCTCCAAAATCAACCAAAGCATTACCAAAAGCAGCATCAAAAATGCTACCACCTACGGCACTGCCTCTTCCATCTGATTGCACTGGCTTCCGGAAACTCTCCTCAACTCTAAGGTCAGATGGATGTGGGCCTAATTCAACTGTCTGACCACCAGCATTTGATTGGTATTCTAGTTTAAACAACCAAGCCCCAGAATCAGGATTGACAAAATATGAGTAATCTTGTCGAAGACCTGCTTGTATCTCACTTGCAGATTCGAATGCTTCAGCCTTACCACCATCCATCGTTCGCATTCGAGGAACAATACCAGATATTGTTTGAGCGCCCTCATTTGTAACTTCAATTACGATTCTGAGAGCATCCCTATCATCGTCATCAATATCATCTTGAATGCAGTGGATACGAATATTGAGTGCTCCACTCTGCACGGTTAATTCGTCGCTCATGGGCACTCCCAACCGTACCGACAGCCGCCCCATTACTTGAAGCGCACCCCGCCAAGTGCTCTAATTCCCAACTTGTGTTTTTCTCATATTGACTCATTTTCTGAGTTATTCAGAAATTTTTATTGTATAATTCAAGATTAACGAAGATGTTTTCGCAATGCTGGAGGTAAACTAGTTCCATCCACGACAATAGAGCCAACAGTCAAATCAATTGAACTTTGATGTGTATGGCGTTTATGGATTAACATCAAATCACGAATTCCAAACAATAACATTCCAAATAATGGAATTGCATACTTCATTTTTCTTAGTGCCCGTGCATCCCAATCACTTTTTGTTAGGGGTTTACCATCCTCAAGTACCACTGCCAAACCAAACCAGCGCTGTGCGTAAGAACGTCCATAGCGGATTCCAGTAAATTTGTGATAGAGGTAATTTGCAGAGAAAATCAAGAACCAATCAACCAAGAATAGTGCTGTGCCTTTGCCTCCAGAAAGAGCCAATCCTAGGTTATACGCTTGCACAATACTCGCGACTCCACCGGATAAAAGAGAGGTTATCAGGTGTAGTAACCCCATCACGAAAACCGTGTCAATCATGTATGCGAGCGCCCGCGTAGACGCCCCGGCGAGTATAGTTCCTTCAGGAATTATCCAGTGCCCCCCCGCTGCTTTCACAGCTTCTTTTGCTGGGTTGACAAATTCCCCTTGGTGTGTGGATATTGGGTTCTCTTGTTCGGTCATCTCGCCACCTCTCAGTAACTCTGGAGGACATGCCACGCCTCAAGTTTCCTATCCCTAACCCAATCAAGCCAGCCCTCCCAATCCCCATCATGACGAAGGGTGTCAGCACATCCCACGACGATTAGGCCGCGGCGAGGTCTAGTGATTGCGACATTGAGCCTCCTGTGGTCCGACAAGAATCCGACTTCGCCGTCATGGTTTGCTCTTACTGTTGATAGAACAATGACTTCTTTTTCACGCCCTTGATATCCATCAATACTTCGGATTTCAAGACCACCTGCTTCTTCATCGCCTTCACCCGCTAAAATTCCTTTTCCGTCAAACAAATCTGTTAGTAATTGCACTTGACCACTGTAAGGCGAAACTACTCCGATATCTGATGGTTCTAAGTCACCAGCGCTGAGTAATTGGTCAACTATTTTCACGACCCATCCTGCTTCATCTCGGTTGATTCGTGATTTTCCATCAACTGCTAATTCCTCAGCACCTTCAATTGGAACAAAGGCAACAGGTGCATTCCAATCAGGCCACAAGAAGCCGGCGGGTGCAATTCTATCATCCGCGCTAACTCCATTTTCAAGTTGATTATCATAGTAGCGTGCTGACGAATATTCTGCAATCACTGGATGCATTCGATATTGGGTTTTTAGCATGGTTGGAATCATTCCAACATCTATCATACGCTCGAACAGACTTCGCCTCAAACCATCCTGTTCGGCGCGACGAGAAATTACGGTGGGTGGAAGTTGGCGATGATCGCCAACTAAAACAAGGCGGCGACAACTTCGCATGATTGGAACCCATGTCGCCGGTTCAATTGCTTGTGTCGCTTCATCAATTAGAATGTTGGAAAATTTGCGTTGTCCAAGAATCTGATGTCCAACACCAATGCATGTGGAGCAAATGACTTCAGCGCCATCAAGAACATCATCACTCATCGATGTCTCCAGTGCTCTAATTGATTTCCATCCCATCTTTAAATCACGATGTGCTAACCCTTTTTCCTTACCTTTGAAAGTAGGTAGACGTCGCTGTAGACTTTCCTGAAGACCCAGTAATTCCCGGACCTCTTCTTGAAGTGGATGCTCTTCTATTTTTGCTCGTACAGTTGCAGACCTGAGATGTGCTCTCACTTTTACGGGTTGACCGATTCTAACCGCTTTAACACCAAGGTCCAATAAGCCCTCAAGCAGATTATCAACTGCTACATTACTGTCAGCAGTCGCCAAAATTGGACCAGTGCCTTGCTTTGCCCACCCTTGAAGGATTCTTACCGCGGTGTGGGTTTTGCCAGTTCCCGGTGGCCCTTGAATCAGACTAAGTCTAGATGTCATGGCTCTTTCAAAAGCCTCTCCTTGGCTTTCATTTAGTTCATTTGGAGAGTAGACATCACGCCATTTTACGCCGCGAAATTCAGGCCTCATTTTGGCTGAATCATTAATGTCTCTTGGTTTACCAAGTAGTAAATCTGAGAGTGTTGTGGGGGGGTCATCTCGAAGAATTTCACGAAGTGCATCCTGCATCCTATCATGAGCAACTCTGTTTGCTCCCCTGTCGATGCGCCAAGTACCGGTACGAACCTTGTCAAGGTTTTCTGAAACAACAACTGAAATGGAGTTACGTTTTCGGGTTAGAACAATACCTTCAACGGGAATTTCTTTGAGTGGATTGTTACGGCATATTGTGACAATATCTCCCTGCGAAAACCGATGGTTCCCAAGATTTTGTCCTTTTTGAGCAGAGAATTTTACAACTCTGTCACCAAATAACCAGCCGCTATTTCTAGCAATTACGCCGATTAGAGTGTAGCCATGCTCTACCAACTTTTGATTAGACCAATGGCGCAACCGTTCATCAACCTGTGCCATTTCATCCTCAAGTTCCCAAGTGATTAATCGCGAATAGCGGCCGTGAAAATCTTGGGCACGGATGAACCGAGTGGTCTCACCATCAAGTGTGGGTGAAGGTAAGTCTGAACCATCACCCGGTTTGAGACGACGAACGTCACCTCGCTTTCCATCTGCCACATTTTAGGCGGGCAACCTGTTGTCTTTCAACCTTCCAATTGTGGAATACCGCCGTAGGCGGATGAATCAAGCATACATCAGATGGTGAGTATTATACCCTAATCGTGCGCGGATATAGATTGAGGCAAATGTTCGGACGCTGGCGCAAGTCAAAGGAAGAGGCAGGCATAACCTGCCCTTTATGCAGCGAAGTTTCTCCCGAAGGGGTTGAAGAATGCCCGAAGTGTTATCATCAACTTGGAAAGAGTATTATTGAACAAGATGAGAGCGTTTCTGAAGAAGTTAGTACATCTATTTTTGATGAATTGTTAGCCGAGGATGAAGATGGCGATGATGGTGAGGTTGTTGATTGGTCAAAACATACCTTTGAAATCGATGATGTGACGATTGATGTCAGCCAGTATGAAGAGGATTCAGAGGCAGTCGCTTTGTCTGCGGCACCTAACTTTGCAGCCATTGAAGCAGATGCACCAAGTCAAGTTCCTAAAGTTGCTGAAGAATTAGAAGACGGTGAATATGAACTCAGTACATCAGATGCACCCAAGAATGTGGAGAAGTTCGTAGTCCCTACCTCAAAGGAAGTTGAGACCGTTGAAGAGCCAACTCATCAGGTTGACCTAGTTGTGCCATTATTGCCAAAAGGGGTCACGGAGAATTCTACAGAAGAAGAGCCATTGTCCGACCCCTCTGAGGTACCAGAAGAGAAACAAGAGACCTCATCTGAAGTTAATGCACAACCAACTCCTACTGTTGAAGCCGAACCAGTGGCCGAAACAGTGGCCGAACCTGTTGCCGAACCTGCGGCAGTGGCCCAACCTGTGGCGGTTGAGCCAGTAGTTGTCCCTACTCCTACTCCAGTAGCAACTACAATCCCAGAGACTCCAGCCACTACCCCACCGGCTCTGCCCGCAACACCACAGGTGAATGCAACCCCGACTCCAAGTCCCACTCCTGTAGCCAAACCAGAGATTCCAAAACTTCCGAGTTTGAATCCTGCTGCTGCAAACGGTGCAGCAGCGACTAAAACACCTGCACTTCCTTCAGTACCAACAACTCCAGCATTACCAACTGTTCCATCAACAAGACCAGATGCTAATGCATTCAAACAGGATGCAGGATTGGATGTTGATGCCAAAGTAGAGTCACATTCGCCAAGCCCTCCTCCCCTAGATGACCATATGTGGCCATGGCCACAAGGTGAATCCTATGATGACTTACTCGTAAAGAGGAAATTGCGTCAAGTGATGGAATCAGTGAAGGCTGGCGATTTGGATGGTGCGGCTAGAGAACTTGACAAATTAGGTCCTCATCTTGGAGACCGAAAAGAGATTCTTTTCCACGTGGGTGTTGTACTCAAAAAATTGGGTAGGGAAGAGGCACTTCGCCGGATGCTTGAGACCGCCCGAAGGCTTCATCCCGAAGATCAACACGTTGCAACAGCACTCACCAGCCTAGGAATGTAATCCTAATTTGATGGGTTCATAAGGGATGGAAACATCTCATGTTTTATGTGCGATTTATTTGGTATGAGTTGTAATCAAGAAGATAGAGCAACCCGGAGTTTACCTCGTTTTGCAGGTTTCTCCTCACGCAATCCTCACGGATGGGGTGTTGGTTGGTATGAGGAAGGAATGGCCCGCATTGAGCGTGCTCCTGGTCGGGCGGATTATTCCGAGCAGTTTCTAGAATCAATTGATGAAGCCCGTAGTACAAACCTAATTGCACACGTGCGTTATGCTACTCATGGAAGCCAAATTACTTGTAATTGCCATCCATTTGTTCGGCAGTACCGAGGTAGAGATTGGATTTTTGCTCACAACGGTTGGGTCAGTGGTGCAGATGAGCACCCAATGGCTGAAGGCGATACAGATTCAGAGCAAATATTCAATCACATCATGGATGAGGTTGAGTGTTATCAGTCACGTGGCGAAATACGTGGGACAATCCCTGCTCTAAAACACGCAATCGCAACAGTGTTTGAGCGCTATGGAGAAAACATCAATCTAAATTTATTAATTTCTGATGGTAGTATGATGTATGTTTTCCATCACTATTCAGGCAAACCAATTTACCTTATCCGTCGCTCTAAATCGTATGGTGGAGCCGCTTTAGTATCTACACAACAACTCACAGGAGAACATTGGGTCGAACTAGAACCTGACCGCTTACTTGTCCTTGACCGTGGTGAGGTGTTGCAGTACAATCGCCCCTTAATCTGATTATTAGAGGCATTTTTGTTTGGCAAAATCATAACACCATATAGCCATTCGAGCATCATGATGCACGCCACACCGACCCTCATCATTGATGATGAGTTATTATTGCGGCCGGCTGGAATCGAATACCTTGAGCAATTAATCATCGCATTCGAGGAATCGTTGCCAGAAGTCATTGGTGGCTTGCCTTGGTACGATGTTGAAGATGAAATGCATGTTCAACTTGAACAATATCTGTATGATGTTGGAAGAGGTGGTAAAATTGGTCGTGCACATCACTGGGTAATTATTGACAAATCATCAGAGGAATTACTTGGCCTTGTGGCGTTTGACCGATTCACTAGAGTACGCGAAGCGCATTGGAATCTTGGCTATTGGGTTCGTAGTTCCGCAACTAGAAGGGGGATTGCTAAACGGGCCGCAAACAAGTCACTCGATTGGATTTCAACCACCCAAGGTGGGCCTACTGCGGTAGAAATTACGGTTGACCCAAAGAATGAGGCTGGATTAGCCACTTGCAATTCCATCGTCAAAAAATGGCGAGGTGAAAGAGTAGAATGGGTTGATGGCGAGGTTGAAATTGCTGGTGAAATGCGCCACCACATCACATTCATACTGCCTCGTTTACCATTAACTGTAATAGAAAATTCTCAGCAAGGGAAAATTTGGCTTTCACTAGACACAGACGATTTATCCCATCACCCAAGAGTTTACGGTCATCCAAAACGGTCACGGAGAAATTCTCCTCAAGTATACAAAATGAGTGAGAAGTTGGCTAAATCATGGCAGGGATTCTTCCATTGGAGGGAGAATCGAGGGAAAGGATTGCCAGTTACTCTATTTGTTATCAGCGAGCAATTAGAAGATGTTGATTTTGCTAAAAATTTGAAGCAACTTTTACAGCACGACGAAACCATCACTATCGGTTGTCATGGCAATAAGCACAGATGTTGGTCTGCTTGGCCAGAAGATAGAGCCGGATTTGCCAATGAACTTTCATTTTCCATTGAAAAAATCTCGGCTTTTGCAGGAGAAAAATTCCGCCCGTGGTTTCGCGCACCCGGGGGTTATATCGCACCTTGGATGATTGAGGTGTTAAGTGAACATGGAATCACACTTGATTCGTCGGGCAGTGTGACCAAGGTTAGCGATAGAAAGGTAGGTTTGAAATCAGGCTTTGAAAGTGTGAGGGACACTGCGTGGAAGAAGGGCGTGGTCGAACGATTTTGGTATTCTTGCTTTGGAATACCTATGACAGGCCCAGCACTACGAATTCCACTCTTGAAAAGATTAGCGAAACAGCAGTGGATGAAAGTTACTAAAAATTCAAAATGCGTAAGCGAAAATGCACTTTTGACACCGAGTTACATGGTCAATTCATTATACTGGCATCTACTTGACCACGCTGGAAAAAATGGCAATTGGAGGCCTCCTATTCACCCCTCTCTCATGGCAATTGAAACGGTTTCAAACTACAAACGGTAATATGAGCCCCCCAAGTCGTGAAGGTCGACCCTATGGGTCGTACAGTAGTCTAGACCGCGAAAATTGGAGATGATTTTATGGCTGATGTAGAATATCCAGGAATTCCAACAACTACAGATGGCGCTGGTAATATTGTGTGGGTAGAGAGTCACATAACTGATGGTTCGTGTGCTTATCCGATAACCTCCTCAACAACCATGGGTGTTGGTTACAACATGGAGGTTTCCAACGGTAAAGAGAATCTTTGGGGAACTAGGTTAGCCTTCATTGAACCGGAATCAGAACACTCGTCAGCATCTGCAGCAGAAGGATTTGCACTCGCTGGTGGTCGCGTCACGAACTTCACGAGTGGTCAAGGACTTATTTTGATGAAGGAAGTTCTCTATGTTATCAGCGGCAAACGACTTCCAATAGTGTTCCATATCGGCTCGCGGGCAATGACGAGTCAGTCACTCAATGTTCATGCAGGTCACGATGATGTGATGGGTGTGTCAGATGTTGGCTGGGCTATTCTTTTTGCTAGAAATGCTCAGGAGGCAGGAGACCTAGCACTAATTTGTAGAAGAGCCGCAGAGGCAAGTTCAACCCCATTCCTCAATGTTCAAGATGGTTTCTTAACGACTCACACAATAGAAAACACATTGTTGATTGAACCAGAGATGATGCGTGAATTCGTTGGTGACCCAGCAATCAAACTTCGTAATATGTTTGACCCATATAATCCGATAATGACTGGTGTAGTTCAAAATCAAGATGCTTACATGAAAGGGAAGATTGCTCAACGCCATTTCACAGATTTAGTTAAGCCTGCAGTGATGGAATCAATGCAGTTGTTCAGCGACTTAACTGGCAGAAATTATGACTTAATTGATGGATATATGATGGAGGATGCTGAGTATGCAATTGTTGGCATCGGTTCTATGATAGAGACTGCGACAGCGGTTGTAGACCATCTACGCGAACAAGGCCGAAAAGTTGGTTGTGTTCATGTTACATGTTTCCGACCATTCCCTAATCAAGAAATCGCCCGCATGATTGGTGGATGTAAGGCAGTCGCAGTCCTTGAGCGGATGGATGACCCGATGGCGGCAGATAATCCACTCACAATGGAGGTCAAAACAGCCTTGTTCGATGCAGGTTTCAATCCTAAATTATTCACCGGCTCATATGGCCTTGGTTCAAGAGATGTCACATCATCAGATATTATCGCAACCTATGATTTGCTCGAGAGTGGTGAGGAACCCCGTTACATCACTCTTGGAATAGGTCACCCCACTGCACTAGAGCGCACACATGAGTACGATGGGCGCCCGGATAGTGCCTTCAGTATGAGAGGTCACAGTGTAGGTGGATTTGGTAGTGTGACAACTAACAAAATCATCGCTACAATTTCTGCTGACTTGTTCGGAAAAAGGGTACAAGCATTTCCAAAATATGGTTCGGAAAAGAAGGGATTACCAACTAATTTCTATCTAACCATTGCCGATGAAAGAATACGAATTCACCATGAATTAGATGTCCTTGACTTCATCGCTGTCCAAGATGAAAACGCGTTTGCGACAGGAAATCCTCTGAAAGGATTGAAGGATGGTGGTACTGTGTTTATCCAATCAACAGCAACCTCTGCTGAACAGGTAGTACAGAGTCTTCCCGCGAGTGCAATCAAGGAAATATGTGACCGCGATTTAAAAATCCTGTATCTTGATACTGCAAAAATCGCTCGTGAAGTCAGTAGTAGCATTGACTTAGTAGTTAGGATGCAAGGAATTGTATTGCTTGGTATCTTCCTAAAATGTACTCCATTTGCTAGTCAAGTTGATGACCAACAGATGTATGCTTCAATAGAAAAATCACTTCGCAAGTATTTCGGTAAACGCGGCGAACAAGTTGTCAGTGACAATCTAACCTGTGTTCGCCGCGGCTATGAAGAGGTTTCAATCATAACTGCAGAAGAATTAGATTCACTGGAGGTGAAATTATGACCATCAGACTGCCAACAGCACATGACAAGGACTTCTTTGACATAGATGATTTTGAAAACCGAATCATCAGCGCTTACAACGATGGCTCAGCATCAGACGCGCTGGCAGCAGATTCGGCTCACGCACGCTCAATTATCGCAGCAGGTTCAGGGCGTCACCGTGATTTCTCTTACATTGCCCCTGAAATACCTGAGTTCATTGCTGATGCTTGTGTTGGTTGCATGGATTGTGTTACAATGTGCCCAGATACAGCAATTCTTGGAAAAGTTGTAGATGAAGAAACCCTCAACACGAATCTCAATATTCTACCACCATCAGAACAAGAAGAGATGAATCGTCTTTGGCCAAAGACTCGAAAATACTGGGACAACCGAGAGAAGAAGGGTAAGAAGCCAGGCAGATTTGGAATTTTCATTGACCCTTCAAAGTGCAAAGGTTGTTCAGAATGTGTTGAAGTTTGTGGAGACAAAAACGCTCTAGCCATGGTTGGCAAGGAAAAGTACGGCATGGAACATCACAGAAAATTGTGGGAATTTTATGAGGCACTTGGGCCAACAGACCACGATTACATCAACGAACGATCATTGATGGACATGATGTTAGCAGAAGAATCTCTACTTTATGTTGGTGGCGCTGGATCCTGTGCAGGTTGTGGTGAGGCCACAGCACTGAGGATGATGGCAGCAGCAACTGGGTTTGTGTATGGTAAAGAACGATTTGGAATTGTAAATTCGACAGGGTGTTCTACCGTTTATGGTTCAACTTATCCTTTCAATCCGTGGGACATTCCTTGGACAAACTCACTCTTTGAGAATGGTGCTACCGATGCAATGGGAGTGCGAGTTCGCTGGGACCAACTTGGCTGGCAAGACAAGAAACTGTGGGTCGTTGGTGGAGATGGTGCGATGCTGGATATCGGCTTTGGTTCACTATCCCGTCTTCTTTCCTCAGGAATGGATGTGAATGTATTCGTTCTTGATACTCAAGTTTACTCAAATACAGGTGGACAAGCTTCCACTAGTACATATGTTGGGCAAGATGCAAAATTTGCCGCTCATGGTAAGGATATTCATGGGAAGACAGAGAGGAGAAAAGAAATCGGTGCGATTGCCGCAATGCATCCTAATGTCTATGTTGCACAAACAGTAACTTCTCTACCAAATCATTTCTACAAGTGTGTGATGGAAGCGAATGAATTTGATGGCCCATCAGTTATCAGCGTGTACACAACCTGTCAGCCTGAGCATGGAGTTGGAGATGATGCGGCAAACCGTCAAGCAAGGTTGGCTGTTGATACTCGTGCCTTCCCAATTTTCGTATTTGACCCGCGCAAGGGTCCGAGGATGCAGGATAAATGGAGCCTGAAAGGTAATCCAAGTCCGAACAAAGATTGGCACCGAAAGAAGAATGACGATGGTGAATTTGTTGAGGTTAAATTCCGAGATTTTGCAATTACTGAAGGTCGGTTCCGTAAGCAGTTCAAAGGAGGCGAACCGAGTGACGCTATTTTTGCGGCTGAGCATGACAGATTGGAATTCTGGAACCGTTTGCAAGACCTTGCTGGAATTGAGAGAGTAATTGCCGAATAATTTCTCACTTTCTATAATTAAAACGCTGTTTTTGCTATTTATAGGGTGAAGTCTACCAATATCCCCCCCCACTTTGCTTAATATAGGTGCATTCATCAGCCGAAAGCATGGGACAACGTAGTTTAACCCCGATGATTTTGGCCGCACTGATGTTGATGATGAGCTGGGGTGCTCTTATCGATGCAGTGGAAATGAATGATGAAGACGAAAATACAGCAGTATTGGAGACTGTTGATGTTGTGTTTGCCCCAAGCAACCCGGGTCATACGGTGTTTGCACAATACATAACATCTGATAATTGTGGATACTGTTACCAGTATGGCAGTCCAGCACATAATCAGGCTAAGAATAGTTTGCCAGATAATTATGTGTACATTTCCTACCACAGTGCATCATATGGTAATACAGCCGATGCAGAATCTGGTAATATCGCTCCAATTTATGGTGTTCAGCACTTAGGAGAGTCAGGCGGTGCACCAAAAACATCCTTTGGTGATGCTACTCTTAACACAGGATGCGGTTCTAACACATGTTGGGATTCATACATTTCTAGTGGTGGTAACATGCATTCTACAGCAGCAGACTATGCTGTTAGTGTAGGTCAAAGTGATAATGGTGATGGAACAACAGACATTGATATCACAGCATCTTACATTGGTTCAGGTACTGCAGCATCATCAATCAAGTTGTACGCGGCAGTTACTGAGAAGGTTTGCAATTCCCATGCATATTCCGATGGAAGTAAGGGACACAACTGCTGGGAAGCATGGCTACTAGACAATGGAAACTATGCAAGCAACAGTGGTAACACAGGTGGCTCAGGATTTGAGACAATCTCACTTTCCTCTGGTTCAGCGTCCAAGTCATGGACTGTTCCAAACAGTCTAGTAAACGGTGGTGCAAGCAACATGAATACAGTTGCAGCATTGTTCAGCGGATGGAGTACAAGTAGTTTCCAAGAGGATGTTTACGCTGCAGGTGACAGCACAATGAACCCACTGGATCTATCTGTTACTGATATGACACTCACGAATCTTGATGCTCAATCATTAGGATTCCAAACCGGTGATAGACTACAATTGGATGCAACTATTGGTAATACTGGCCAAGAGGATTATTCTGGTCCAGGTCAAATCCAGTTCTATGAAATTAGCAGTTCAGGTTCTGAAAGCCCAATTGGTCAATCTGTTTCATTGAACAACTTGATTGCTGGTGCAACTCAATCAGTATCAGCTGAAGTCGACACCAGTTCAATCCCAATGAATGTAAATGACCCTAACTCAGTTTTCCGTGTAAAGTTAACAGGAACTACCGGTGAGAGTGCAGCCTCAAATAATATACGAGATATTCAAGCACCTCACGACCTACTACCAGACACCTCAAAGCCTATTTCAGCAGGTTCAACATCGATTGATAGAGGCGGCTCTCTTGACTTTGAAGTTACAGGAATGTCCAATGACAATGTTGACGATATGACTACAATGTCAGCGGAATTTGAAACAAGTGCAGCAGGTGCAAATCAATGGACTGATGCATGGGTAAGTGGCGGCTCTCTATTGGGTGCTGGCGGCTCAAACGAGCGCTTCGTGTTCACAGTTGCTCCACCTAACTCTGCAAGCAGTGGTGACTACGACGCACGCGCAAGGCTAACTGATGCACGAGGTCAAGTAGGTGATTGGTCACCTGTTAACTCTAATGCATTCAGCCTTCTAAATGGTCTACCAATGGTTGTCACCTCAGACAATCTTGGGGAAGCTCCTTCAAACTGCCCAACATATCCAGGTCAGCCAACAGTGAAGGTTGAAACAATCGAGAGAATTGATGTAGCAGGCTTGATTTGCGATGCTGAGACACCTCTTGACCAACTTATGATTTCTAGTACTAACCCAGCATTCCGTGAGTGGGACTCAACAACTGGCGAAATTGAAGTACAATTTGCAACAGTTAACAAGAATATGCAGGGCGAGGTAGTCACACAACCACTACAACTCACTCTACACGATGGAGAAGATGGTAATAGCGGAACACTCAATATTATGGTGATTGAGAATGGAGCACCACGCTGGTCATCCCTTCCAACACAATCCTTCGATGAGGGTTCAGGAAGTTCACTCATCATGACTACATACTTGTCTGATACAGACAGTAGCGGTCAATCTGCAAGCCCAATGGGATTGGCATTATCTGTTGAGTACATTTCAAACAATTCACTAATTGAAGCAAGTTTGAATGGCCACACACTCAACATTGATGCTATTGATGATGATGTGTTTGGCACAGCATTAGTCACAATCCGTGCAACTGATGCAGATGGTCAATATGCAGACACTGAATTGACAGTTATCATCGCTAATGTGAATGATGCACCAACTCTTGATGTATCGTCCTTTGACGACTTGATGATTAAGGTTGATGAAGAATTCAACTTCAATGTAGCACAAAGCATGTCTGATGTTGATGACCCTGTAGATCCAATCAACGTTATAGTTTCATCAGACACATGGAAGACAGGTTCTCGATACAACGCACTTACTGGCGAAATCAAAGCTTGGTTCGATGAAGAAGGTACTCACACTATCTCCATAGTAGTACGTGATTCTCATGATGGAATGAATGCTTACGATGTCACAATCAATGCAGTTGATGATTTGCCATTGGTTTGGTCTGATAATGTAGAGACCGGTGACTTGATGGTAAAGGCTGAAAACTTATTCGTTGGTGAATTGCCAACCTATGTAATAACTCAGCACAGCGATTTGGTCTTGACTGACATTTCGATAGAGTGGTCAGTATGTAATGCTGATTCAGGTATCTGTACCGACTTTGGAAGTGAAAATCCAACATCATTACTAGAATACAATTTCACCATTGCAAAAGATGGTGGCGTGTTATTCCGTGATTATGTCAAGATTGATGTTGAGGCAATTGATTCGGAAGGATTCGATAGAAAGACAGAGACTGCAATGAGATTTGATGTTACTCAGGAACGCCCAGAAGTCGTTGATGATACAACTGATGATACCACAACTGATGGAGAAACCACGACTAGCCCAGCAGGAAATGCGGATATTATAGTATACGGCATCATTAGTGCATTCATCGTTGCTCTTCTAATTGCTCTCACCCTAGGAGTTATGCTCCTCCGTGGCGGTAAGGAAGAAGAACTCGGAATGGGTTACGGTGCAGCAGCCCCAATGGGAATGCCACCAGCACCAGCAGGAGGATTAGGAATGGTTCCAGACTACACACACCTACCAGCCGGTGGAAACTATGTGACCAACGATTCAGGTCAGACTGTCTATCTCTCATCAGATAACACAGACTGGACAATGCAGGCAGACAATTCATTCGTCCGCACCCGCTAATTGAAGTAGCAACGAAACAGGGGTTTACCCCTCTCGCTCATGCCTAATCAACGATTAGTGTACGCTTAGCATCCTATCGGATGTTTCAATTGCTGACGACATTTAGCCCAGTTAATGGCAAACGGTCCGCGTCCAGATGGCGATGCCACCCGTGCAAGAATTCTCAAATTTCTTGAACAAAATCAAGGTGCCCATCTTTCAGCCATTATTCGTGCCCTACAACTTGGAAACCATCAAGCAACTATTCACCTCAAAACCTTAGAAGGTCAGTCTGCGCTTTGGGGAAGGAGAGAAGGTCAGTTCTTGAGATACTTCACGAGCTCAATCCCTCCACACACTTCACCCGAGGATTTACCTAACCCACCACAAATTTTCACGCCAGATACAATGCAGTTTCGAATAATTGATCGATTAGCAAGAAACCCAAACCACAGCAATAATTCCGGTTCACTCACCCAAGGAAAACTTGCTGAAGAACTAGATTGCAGCCAACAACTCATCAGCCATCATCTGATTGCTTTAGAAAAAAGCGGATGCATCAAATCTCGAAAATCAGGCTTCCGCAAAAACTGGAATGTCATGGCTCCTGGATTGCAAGCGATTACTGGTGGTTTACGCTCATTGTCAACTGTGGACCACCACGATTTAGAAGCATTAATGGTTCATTATGGTGGACAATAAATTAGCATAATATCTTCAATTTTTTCTCGTTTTTGGGGTTTCGGGATTCAACATTTTTGTAATTAGTATAATAACACCCCACAAATTCAGCCGAAACAATATAAAACGGCCGTTTTGCCGGGGAAAGTATGGCATCTGTAACAGATAACCTACAAGCAATGATCGACACCCTGATGGGTGCAATGAAAGACGCTGAAAAGCACGAGCGCGGCACAGATGCCGCCTCACGCCGCCTACGCGGTGTACTATCAGCAACTGCAAAGAGCTGCAAGTCTCTTCGTGGTCAGATCCAAGACGAACGCTGAAGTCCCTTCAACGTAAATTGGTTTTCTTTCCAGTACATGCGAACACGGTCCGTCTTGGGGGGGGAATTTCCCCTTCCAAGCGGGCCATTTTTTTTTGTAATTTTTTGCTGATTAAAGTCGAATTTAATCTTCGTCATAATCTATGATTGAACGGATGGATTGATGCAGTAGCAACAACTCGCAAGGTTGTGGCCAAAACCTCAGGCACATCAGGTAACTTGCCATCTGCACCGCTCAAAAAGCGAAGTAGATTGCGCAGAATCCTCGCCTTCATCCCTTGGGCAGTACGAGGTGGCTACAAAGTTGCAAAGAAACTGCCAAAAGACAAGCGCCAAGAATTGATTGCAGTTGCAAAAGACCCCGATGCTTGGGGCGAAGCAATCGCCAAAGGCTGGGACCTTGCTAAAGTTGAAGCAGTAGAAGCCAAAGATGCATTCACAACTCTGGGGAAAATCGCCTTGGGCAGAAAAACCAACAGGTCTGAAAGAAAACAAGCAACTGCCCAACTTGGAATGCTTGGTCTAGTTGTATTACCACTGAAAGTGTTTCTAATTCCTGGTTCTGAAATTTTACTCAGTGTAGCCGCATTTGTCATGCCGTGGAGACTTGTTCCAGACAAGTGGATTCCTTTCCAATCACTCAGAGACAATCCGGATGAGGAAATCGAGAAGCAGAAAAAGAAGCGACTCAAATTGTTCAGAAAAGACCGCCAAAGAATAGTCGACAAACTTGACTAGTCATTACGCTATTATTGGGCCGTGAGTGGTCCAAATGGTCCACTCTCCCCCACCGTTCATGAAGTCTACTTCTCCGCCTCCATCCTTATTCCAACCCGTGGGTGGATTCCAATCAACACCCGGAGACATCACAACCCATTGTACGTTGGAGAGGTTGCCGCGATTCTCCATTTTTACCCCGCCTTCCAACTCGGTTTGCCAGCCCGAATCGGGTGAACGCCAGTGTCCGGTAATATTTCGTGAGTTGTCCAAGTCAATTTCGGTGTGGAAAGTATAGAGGTAGTGCATCCCCAAAGTTGCATCGTTGACGAAAAGGAAATCTTCTCCAGCCTCCATGTTTTCAGCCAAATATTCGCCCGCATCGTCAGTCCAGTAGGTCTGTCCGTGGATCCCAGCGAGCAGAGAAATGGGTATGATAAACAAGATTCCAAGTGCCAAAGCCGCACCTTTTTTTCCGGGGTTTTCTAGAGAAGGTAAGTCAGGGTATAGGTGATTTAGACGTGCTAAGAGCATCAAAATTGGCACCATGATAAGGGAAATATATCGGCCATTATTGCCCATTGTCCACATTACCCACGGCCAATCTGAGTTCCAAATTATTGACTCGTAAGTCCATAATGCTGCTACATAAATTGTGATTGCTGTGGTGAAGCCGGCGATGGTGATTGTAATGAAAGTCGCCGGCATGTCGTTTGTTTGGCCGAGTTTTTTGAGAATTGAGCCGGCGAAAGGCCAAATCATCATGCCAAATAATGTGTAGATGCCTAAGATGTTGAAAATTGAAACGATTAGGGCTGTGAAAAACCTTGTCGGCTCCATTGAAATTACCGATAAAGTTCCACCGCCGCCAGTGGTTCCCAATGCTAGCATGATTAGCGCGACTGAGGTTGAAGTCAGCAATCCGCCGCGCAGGGGATTGCGGGTTACAGAACGAAGTGCTGGCAGATAGATGTCAATCAAATGATATGCCAATACTGCCAAACCAAAGAAGACGCCATACATCGGATTGATTCCCTTCACCATCATGATTCCCATCATGCAAATAGCAGATGCAAGAGCACCGCCAATGCGGTATTCAATCCCATTATCAGCAACTAATTTCGCGTTGATTAATACAATCAGCAAAACGAAGATTGCAATTGTTGGTTCCCCATAGGCCCTTCCAGTTGAGAAAACAAATGTAGGATAAATTGCAATCAATGCTGCGGTCCTTCTACCATTTCCTTTTGAGAACATCCCGTATGCAATTCCTCCGACTCCAATTAGTGCCAAGGTGAGTACAATTGCCAATCCCCGAACTCCCATTTCTCCAAGAGAAGATGGGGCGAGAGATAGAGTCCAGTCATTTTTAGCAGGAGCGTAATCAGGGTCACTTGCAGAATGGTCAATCGGACGAGTGTGCCCCCAAACAAGACTACCGTCATCATCCTCAGCAAGACGAGTGTGGGTGTCCACGCCTAATTCGCTGGAAAATGCAGTAAACATATTGAGCAGAATGCCACCAATCAGCAACCATTTCCAGAACTGTTTGTTATCAATAAATGACCACCAAGAGCCATCATCACTTAGCGACATAGTCTCCTTTTCTTTCATCGATGCATCTGCAAACTCGGCCGCCAAATGTTCAACAGATTTCTCCGCAGATACCAAATTTTCAGCGGATTCCTCAGCAATATCGGCCGCTAAATTTCCGCCAGATTCCTCGGCAGAATCTTCGGCAGCATCGGCTCCATCTATTGCTGCCACATCTAGCTGCTGAAGTTAGACTGCAATTGAGCCTTCGGCTCAATCAGAAATCAAAAAGTGAGGTTTGCCCACCTGAGCGCAATCTGCCAGCGGCTTCCATCCGATTCAGCGCTCTACCAATTCGGCGCTCAGAGAAATCATGTCCTTCCACGAGCATTTCCCGCAACCCCTCTTCGTCACACATTCCAAGACCTGCTAAGGGTGCATCTGAGGCAGGGTGGTTGAGAAAAATCTCCCTTATCTCCTCAAGCCTTTCAGGTATTTCCTTGTCTTTTGCGGCGCACACTTCCTCAATTGTTCCAAATTCACGTATCAATTTGAGACCAGTCTTAGGTCCAATTCCCTTGATTCCAGGATGAAAATCAGTACCAACCATGATGCCAAGATCAACGAGTTGTTCGTAGGTTAGGCCATTATCATCCAAAAGTTCTGCCAAAACAATACGCTCAGCATGAACGACTCTGCCAAATTTTCTCGTACCATGAGAGGTGAGGTTTCTCACCATCACAGGTGCCCCATAGAGTAGCGTATCCCAATCTTGGCTGGCTACTGCGTCTACATCTCCACGAGCACATCTCACTGCCGCGGCTCCCTCGGCTTCCATCGGTGCTTCGATGTTTGCAATTCCAAGCAAGTCCAACATTCGGCGAGTTTCAGCAACCATATCGGGAGTGTAAGAAGCGATTTGTGCTCCGAGTTTTTGTGCGGTTTTCCAGTCTTCATCTGCAACCGCCTTGTCCCACTTGACTTGGGCATCATCTTTGCGTGATTTTCGACCTGCTAAGGTCTCAAGTTTCAATTCGTGTGGCCTACCATCAAACACAAAGACAGGGTCAATACCTGATTCTACCATGATTGTTGCGCGGTCAAGAAATCCCATTAGATGTGATACTGGGTGTCCATTGGTATCGGTAAGAGGTCCACCATCAGCGCCTTCTCCACGCTTACGTAAACTGGTGATGAATTGGTAAGCGAGTAAAAACGCATCAACAGCAACTCGCTGCCCGTTGAAGTCAGATAATTCAACTGGATGCGGTGTGGCTAAGTCCCTCAGGTTACAGCCCAAGGAACGTCACCACACTCACAAATCGTCGTCGTCATCAAAGTCGAAATCGTCAAAATCTTCATCATCATCATCAAAATCAAATTCCTCATCATCAAAATCATCATCTTCAACAACTCTTCTTGGTTGCCGATTTCGAGTCCATTGGAACAAGCCAACTCCAGCCAATATAAACCCAAGTAATGTCAATAGGAGTGGGTAGTATTGCCAAGTATATTTCACTCCCACTAATTCAACAATCGTATCACCATTCACGTCCTTTTCTGGAATAACCCATCGTCCACCGAATGTGTCATCCTTGACCCAGAATTGGTTTCCTTCATCACTTGGAACAGCCCATTGAGGTACGACGCGGAATTCTCCATCACTAGTAGTTGTGTTAACTAATTTGACATTTAATATCAGGGCAGAGCCAGGCGTAGGGTCAAGTGCGGTCAACGAAAAATAGAGTTGTACATACTCACGGCCTCTTGAAGTGCTCTCGGCAGGGTCGCTCAAAGTTTCTGCTGATGATTCAAATCCAAGACCATAGTGCCAATCCCCATGGCCGTTGATGTCTTTTGCTCTGTATATTACATCGTAAGGAACGAAAACTTGGAATTCGGTTCCAGCAGTTAACTCTCCAAGGAAAGTACCATCTCTTTCTTGTAATGCTGCTAACTCATCAATTGTCCACACATCAGGATCTGCTTCATCAACTGCAGTTGCTAAGGCAACAGGTCCTGAAACGAGAGGGATAATTGCGAATGACGCAATCATTCCAATACCAACTAATACGACTGCAAGAACTTTGAAGATTCCAGTTGGTGGCATCAAGAACATAATTCCAGCGACAATTCCGATGCTAACTAGTAGCATGAATATTGGCCCACCGACTCCACTAGTCGCAACTTCATGGTCGGTAAAACCAGCAGTTCCAACTGCGTATGGTGAAACGTAATCTTTACCTTCTTCAATTTCAAGCCCGGGAACTTCCTCTTCGTACGGCGGTAGAACTGGCACAGTTATCTCAAAATTATCGCGGCCAAGATAGAGGGTGTAACTATCTGTGAGGCCACTCGATTTAGTGAATTGCAGGCGAATCCCGAATACTTCTCCTCCCTCCAATTCGTCAATATTGTGTCCTTCAAATGAATAAGTGTAGATGTCACCATCCACTTCATCAGGGCCAGCAAGTGTAATTGATGACATATCAGCGAGACCATTTTGAGCACCCATTCGAAGTGTCAATGTCACTTCTTTACTGCAACCACTACAATTTATTGCAAGGTTTAGGGTCCCAGAAATAGGCTGTTCAGGGTCAATTCCTGTTGCATTTTCATTGGCGTCAGTACCATCGAAAGTGAATTCTCTAATCCCCCCTCCAGCATTAGCATCACCGGGAATATTTCCCTCAAAGAAACTGGAGGCTGATTGTCCGTCATTTGATTCAGCATGGTTCCAAGTAGTCCATTGAGTGCGGTCAGCTGCAGAATCTTCACCGTACATGTAGAGAACTGGTTGCTCAAAAGTAAGCACCCGATCAGGGTCTGCTTCATCATCCTGCATGGTTGATGCACCAGGGTCAATTCCACTTGCGGTTGTCATTGACGATACCATCATGATACCAAATAGTGCCAACACCGCCCATAGGGCGGTGCCGCGAACCCGCTTATTTGGTGCCGCCATAGTGTGGCGGACCCCACCGGATGATATAGAATTGAAGGCCGGCCGCATAGCGGTATAGATAGCGGAGGTGGGGGGAGTTGTCAAAGAATTTAGCGAAAAACGCAGATGCAATCGTAATAGCTAGCGGATGGCAACCAAATATCGCTCAAGCAGAATTCTCAGCCCTTGTCAATCCCTCAAACACTTCACAATTTATCCATGAACGCGTTTTGTTATGCGACCAAGATTCGGCAACTAAAATCGCTCAAAGGTCGGCTTTAATTTCTGAGACTCTTTATCCAGCAAATCATTCGGCTTACAGCGATTAGAAAAACATGTAGAATTGGTATTGGCATAGTGTAAAGAAAATCTCCAAAACAATGGTCAAACATTGGCAGTGCGAGCCAAAAAAATTGGTCCAAAAATGGAGGGTTGGTCAACTCGAAGTATTGAACAATCAATTGGTGGAGCGCTGTTTAGGGAAGGTTGGAAAATTGATCTTACTGCTCCGGAAACAACGCTGAAAATAATAGCATCAAATCACAAAGAGAAGGGTGGAAAACCTCCTCAAATTATCTGGGGTGTACTGACCAGTGGAACTTCGTCGTGGGATGAGAGAACCGCGCCAAAACGCCCTTACTTCAAACCGATAAGCCTTGACCCAAGACTGGCTAGAGCAATGGCCAATATTGCCTGTCCAAGTGAAGGTAAACTCCTCGACCCGTTCTGTGGGACTGGGGGGATATTGTTAGAGGCTGCAGCCATCGGCTCACATGTTTTTGGTAGCGATGCAGATTCAAGAATGGTAGAAGGAAGTAGAGACAATCTCAAGTGGGCAAAAGAAATCCAAACCATGTCACATAGTGCAAAGATAAAGCGTGGTTCAGCAACTGAATTAGCGAGCCTTTGGGTTGACAATATGCCCTTTGATGGGTTCGCTTTTGACCCGCCGTATGGACTTAATTCTTGGAAGAGTGATGATGGGTGGCAACTTTTCATTGACGCCCTTTCATCTTGTGGCGATGTTGCAACAGCGAATGCAAATCTCGCCGCATTACTCCCCTGGCCGCCGAAGGCATTAGGAATGGATTTGCTGAAAGATGACTTTGGTCAAGGAGAAAATGATGGTTTAGCTCAAACTTTTGGTAAATCGTGGCTTGAAGTTGTAGAAGAGGTCAATGCCGTTGGTTGGCAAATTGAGAGCACTACAACGATTCCAGTTCACAAATCTCTAGCGAGACTTCTTCTTGTGTGCCAGAAGATTTCGCTGTGACTCAATGGGTAGTCACTGCACACACCCATTGGCTCATTTTACTTCAAAGACAATTCGAAGATTTTCGTCTGCAATTCGCTTGATTTCAGAACCATCCAGATTTCTAACCCAATTCAACTTATTTTCTAGAGCAGGTTTACATACTGATATCTTGAATGCCGAATTAGTTTTGTTTTGTTTCTCTGATTCTACAGGGATATAATATGGATTAAATTGCTCAGGAGTTACGACCAATAAACCACGCTTGAAATTGGCCTTCCCCATACCTCTAGTAGGCGGCTTCAAATTAGGTAAGTAATCTGCGTCCCAAATAATCAGCATGTCACATGTTAGACCTGATGGAGCAGAACCGCTAGCGTTTTTCGACCAAGCCAAAGCGCTAAGTTGACTTGAATAAGAAGGGGGGCCATCCTTGTTTGGACCTTTGTATTTGATGGAAACTGGGTTCCATTTGTTCCCATCAAACCATTCCATATCTGCTTGCCCCTCATCAGATCCGGGCCTAAAGAGTTCAGATTC
Source organism: Methanobacteriota archaeon (assembly GCA_016845345.1). Taxonomy (GTDB): domain Archaea; phylum Thermoplasmatota; class Poseidoniia; order Poseidoniales; family Thalassarchaeaceae; genus MGIIb-Q1. The sequence goes on along the minus strand of JAERSV010000004.1, from coordinate 69,612 downwards.
TTCCATTAGACATGAGATTAGGATTTTCTCAGCCAATTCGGCTCTGAGAAACTTATTTTCAAATGTGTTGTATGATGCTGCAAATCGAGAGAACAACCTATCTAAAGGTGTTTCACAAAGATGTGGGCCATGGGTTAAGCCTAATTTTTTGGAGCCTAGCGCATTTGTCAAGACATGAACTAATGGACTAGCATTGTTGTTCACATTCAGTACCATCTCACACCCGCTCCGTTGAGCTTAATAACCGCCGCCTGAAAGTTGTTACCCATGCGATTCGTTGACCTGTTCTGTGGTATCGGGGGCTTCCATGCCGCTCTCCACAGATTGGGCCATGAGTGTGTGTTCGCAACAGATATTGACGCTCATGCAGCTGCCGTTTACGAAGCAAATTGGGGGCAACCTAGCGGGCACCCCGTTCACTGTGATATTCGCAAAGTCATCGATGATATTCCAGAAATGGATATCATATGCGCTGGTTTCCCTTGCCAGCCATTTAGTAAATCAGGGGCACAGGAAGGTTTTGGGGATCAAACTCGGGGTACACTATTCCATGATATCTGCACTTTGGCCGAGAAACACAAACCTGCAGTTTTGTTCTTAGAGAATGTTCCGAATCTTGTTGCTCACGACAAGGGTAACACGATGAAAGTAATTGAATCAAGAATTGAAGAAATGGGTTACAAGCATTGGTGGAAGATTCTATCTCCTCACAATTATGGGACATGCCAAACTCGAAAACGAGTATACATTGTATGTATTCGGAATGATTTAGTTCAGGATTTTGAGTATACTTTCCCCAAAGAAAGGCACTATGATTTGGACATTCGCACGGTCTTAGACGAAAGTGTAGACGAAAAGTATAGTATGAATGCAGACGAACTTTACTGGCTTGATATGTGGGAAGATTTCCTCAAGAATGTCAATACAGATACAAAATTACCAGGCCATCCGATTTGGGCTGATTGCTTCGAAGGAGATGAAGAATTACCCGGCGATTTAGAGCAATATGATGAGTCCCAACTCATCGAAATAGGAACTCAATGGGCCAACTATGGGTGGGTAAAACCGGTATCTGAGGAAATGGACAAGGAGCAATTAATCAAGGCAATCAGTTTACCCTCTTGGAAACAGAATTTTATTCGCAAGAACAGGTTATTGTACAGCAATAATCGAAAGTTCATTGACAAGTGGTTGAAGAAATGGAAGGTATTAGAGGCTGATGAAGATGGGAAACCATTCATCCCTGTTAGCAGAACCAAATATGAATGGCAAGCAGGTCCAACGAGTCGAACAAATTGGGAGAATATTTTCCAATTCCGACCATCTGGTATCCGTGTAAAGCGGGGTGACTATTTTCCCGCATTAGTTGCAATAGCGCAAATCCCAGTAGTTGGTTGGCTGAAAAGACACATCACTCCAAAAGAATGTGCCAGAATTCAAGATTTTGATGTTGATGGTGTTCATGGTGAACCCTTTGTTCTCGGGGATTCAGATCAACAATCCTACAAGCAACTTGGAAACGCTGTCAACGTTAGTATGATTCATTTAATTCAAGAGCGCATTGACATGTATCTCGCTGGAACATTGAAGGCCTCTGAGAGTACTATTCAGGTCACTGCGTAATCCACAGGACACCTTTGAAATAGGTGAAAAGCCCACTGATTCAAGTAGTACGAATCAGGGGGTACGGAATGCTCAGCGCCTTAGTAAAGCGATTATTCTTGGGGCGGCACAAGGTTTTGCTCAGCATCCCTCGTTTCAATCTCTGCTAACAGATCAGCCATGAAATTGTCAAGCGGAATCCCCTGCACTTGGTCACCCTTGCGGTTACGAATACTGACTGTGCTGTTAGCCGCCTCGTCATCGCCTAGAATCACCATGTAAGCGGGTTGCATCTTGCGGTGAGTCCGAATCTTCTTACCAATCGTATTGTCAGAATCATCAACCTCAACCCTTACCCCTAACATTTTGAGTTCGCTCTCAACTTTGGCAGCGTAGTCCTTGTGTTTCTCTGAAATCGTAATGATGTGAACTTGAGTAGGTGCTAACCATGTCGGGAATTTTCCAGCAAAGTGTTCAATCAACACCCCAACAAATCGTTCCATTGAGCCAAACGGCGCTCGATGAATCACGACTGGGCGGTGCTTCTCGCCATCTCCACCAGTGTATTCCAACTCAAAGCGCTCTGGTAAATTGTAGTCAACTTGCACAGTACCAAGTTGCCACTCTCTTCCAAGCACATCCTTGACAACGAAGTCAATTTTTGGCCCGTAAAATGCCGCCTCTCCTTCTTCTTCAATGAAGTCAACACCCAAACTTGCAGCAGCTTGGCGGCATGCGGCCTCAGCCTTATCCCACTTTTCGGATTCTCCAACATATTTGTCAGAGTCTGCTTCGCGTAACCCGACTCGCACGCGATAATCTTCCATTCCAAGAGTGCCAAATATGACTTGTACCAACTCAATGCATCCCAAGACTTCCTCAGCAATTTGGTCTTCAGTCACAAACAGGTGCGCATCATCCTGAGTAAATCCACGCACTCTTGTCATTCCTGAAATTTCACCGGATTGCTCCCAGCGGTAAACAGTTCCAAACTCAGCCAGCCTTAGCGGCAAATCTCTGTAAGAACGAGGCTGGCTGGCAAAAAGCCGAATGTGATGTGGGCAGTTCATCGGTTTCAACAAGTAACCATCAATATCGCCCTCACCCATCATGTTAGCAAGTTCAGAGCAAGAGCAGCCATCATCAGCGAGTTTTGCCATCAAATCTCTCTCAACTAGTGGAGGGTATTGGCTCTCCTGATAGTAAGGGAAATGGCCGGACGTGCGGTACAGGTCTAGTTTGCCAATGTGAGGTGTGAAAACCTGAGAATAACCCTGTCTTCTGAGGTGCTCACCAATGAAGTTCTGTAACTCTTGACGAACCACACTACCACGTGGGGTCCAGAGAATTAGGCCTTGACCGACCATCTCATCAATGTGGAATAGTTGCAAATCTTTGCCCAGTTTTCTGTGGTCGCGAAGTGCTGCTTCACGTAGCAAAGTTTCCCGCGCTTTGAGGTCTTGTTTGGTAGCATAACACATGCCATAAATTCTGACGAGGCTTTCGCGAGACGAGTCTGCTCTCCAGAATGCTTGTGAGGTTGAAGTCAATTTGAAATTACGCAGATAAGATGTTGAAGGCGCGTGTGGACCTCTACAGAGGTCGTAGAAATCACCTTGGCGGTAAATGCTTGAGCCGGTTCCAGCCTCTAATTTTTCATCAATGATTTCTGTTTTGAATTGGTTATCAGCAAACAGGGAAGCGAGACCAGCAGAGTCGTGTTCTTCACGTTCAATTTTGAGATTTTGTTTTACGATGTACTGCATTTTCTTTTGAATTGCTGACAAATCTTCTTCACCTAAAGGTTCCATGTGAAAATCGTAGTAGAAACCATGTTCAATCGCTGGACCGATAGTAGGTTTTGCATCGGGGAATAACTCCACCACTGCTTGGGCTAACAGGTGCGCGCATGAGTGACGCAAAATTTCGACACCCTCCTCGCTTTCAAGGGGGATTTGGTCAAGTGTACATGACTCCTCAATTGTAGTTGATAGGTCACATGGGTTGCCATCCTTGATTGCAGCAACTGCGCCGCGGCCATAGGCGTCGCGGATGACTTCACCAGCTGAAACTCCAGAAGCGATTTCGTGAATTGTGCCGTCGGCAAGAGTCACTTCTAGCATTGACATATCACTCTCCTCATGCTGCGGGGATTAGCGAAGCCATATCAACACCACGCAAAAAAAAATCAGTTTTATGCGTACAAGTGAATGAATCAATCCTCATTCATCAGCAGGTGCTTCCTCTGGTGGACCACTTGGTGGGCCGCCTGGTGGACCTGCTGGAGGCATTGGACCTGGACCACCTGCTGGAGGGCCTGCCGGAGGCATTGGTGGAGCGCTTGGAGGCATGGGGCCCGGACCATCTGGTGGACCTGCTGGTGGCATCGGTGGAGCGCTTGGTGGCATTGGGCCTGGACCTGATGGTGGGCCTGCTGGAGGCATCGGGCCGGGACCATCTGGAGGACCAGCCGGAGGCATCGGTGGAGCACTTGGCGGCATTGGGCCTGGACCACTTGGTGGACCTGCCGGAGGCATTGGGCCGGGACCATCTGGAGGACCTGCTGGTGGCATCGGTGGAGCGCTTGGTGGCATTGGGCCGGGACCATCTGGTGGACCTGGCGGAGGCATCGGTGGAGCACTTGGCGGCATTGGGCCCGGGCCATCTGGTGGACCTGACGGAGGCATCGGTGGAGCACTTGGCGGCATTGGGCCCGGACCATCTGGTGGAGTCTCAGGTGGACTCAACGGTGGAGTTAACAATGAATCTTCCAAAGTGGCTTCTTCCACTGCAGGTGTTTCAAGCGCTGGAGCTTCAATCTCGGGCGTTTCAAGCGCTGGCGTATCAAGAGCAGGAGTTTCAAGCGCAGGTGCTTCTTCTGTCAAAGTTGGCATTGTAAGCGCTAGCAAATCAACAGTTTCAGGTTCACTTTCTTCGGCTATTGGCTCTTCTTGAACAGGAGCGAGGGCTTCCTCCTCCACCTCTTCTGCTACCACTTCTTCGGGTTCAGCCTCAAGTATTTCCACAGCAGGCGATTCAGATTCTACTTTTTCTTCAACAACAGGTGGTTCAGATTCAGATTCTTCTTCAGTGGCAGGGGAATCAGGTGAAAGAAGGCGGTCAATTAGGACAGCTTTTGTTCCGTCACTTGCTACACCTCGTCCTTCTGCTAACGCTACCAACTCACCTTTCTTCATCTTGCCCATGGCTGATTTCGTTGGGAGTTTTGGAATGGTTTTAACCGGTTGTGCATTAGCGTCCCATGCTAGGTCATCGAACTTTTCTTCCGGCTCTGGTGTGGCGTCATCTCCTTCATAGACTGATGCATCTCCACTCCATTCATTGTCAAAGTGGCCTTCCCACTCATCAAAATCCTTGACTTTCACTTTTTCCTTCGGAACCAAAACCTGCACGCTTTGGATTGGTGGATCTTCCAACACAGGTTCAGGCTCTGCAAGAACAGGGCTTGGCGCTGGTTCTGGTGGCGTGAGTTCTGGGGAGGTTAATTCTGGGACTTCACCGACATCGGGTTGAGGTTGAGGGGCAGTAGGCATCGGCGGCATTGCCGAAGAATCGCCTCCTAATTGTGGGCCGGTTGATGGCATTTCAGGTGGTGCTGGGGCTGGCATTGGCGGGCCTCCAGCCATTGGAGGCGCCCCCGTCATTGGCGGCATTCCAGGCGGACCTTCTGCTGGCATTGGTGGACCGGGAGCCATTGGAGGAGCCCCAGCCATTGGCGGCATTCCTGGTGGAGCTGCGGCTGTCATTAGTGGACCGGGAGCCATTGGAGGAGCCCCAGCCATTGGGGGCATTCCTGGTGGACCTGCGGCTGTCATTGGTGGACCGGGAGCCATCGGTGGAGTCTGATGTGGAGGGAACATATCGGCTGGTGGCGCCGATGTTGGCATAGGCGGACCTGTTGGGGCCGGTTCAGGCTCAGGTGCTGGAGCAGTTAGCAATGGGTCTGGCATAGCCGGGCTAGGAGGGGCCGGCTCAGGCGCTGGCTCGGGCATTGGTGGTGCACTTGGTGCTGGAGCAGTTAGCAGTGGGTCAGGCATAGGTGGACCAGTTGGAGCTGGTTCAGGTGCAGGCTCAGGCATTGGTGGGCCAGAAAGAAATGGGTCTTTCTCAACTGGTGGAGACTCAACTACTACAGGCGACTCATCAACTTGTGAAGCGGCGGCTTCCATCTCTTCGCGGGCTTTAATCATGTCATCCATACCACTCTTGAAGACATCTTCTACTGTCTTTCCAGAGTTCTTACTACCGCTTGCCATGATACACGCCGCACCTCGCGATTATCAATGACCCCTTCAATGCGTTGGCCGATTGTCTAACCACAAAAAGGACATTGTAAAGCAAAATTAATGCAAATATCCGAATCCCAAATACACATCAATAGCCTTGATGAAGTGACATCACTTCGCCGAACCATGACCTTGGTCGGCATACTCGTAAATCCTGATGCTGGCTTGGGTGGCAGACTTGGATTCAAGGGTAGTGATGGCAGAGCAGAAGAAGCACGATTAGCGGGTGCAGAAGATAGGGCAGGGCCACGGATGAGCCAAACGTTGTCACGTTTTGTTGAACTAGGAGAAAAAGAGGTTAATTTTCTCACGTGTGAAGGGCGAATGGGGTCAACTTGGTTACCTCGTGAATTTGCTGATGTGGAAACTATTCTCGGAGCGGAACCGAGTTCTGCTGAAGACACTCAACATGCTGTACGCGCAATGGTTGAGAAAGAAATCGATTTGCTTCTTTATGCAGGTGGAGACGGAACTACACGCGACATAATTTCAACCTTGCAAGAATTAGATTGTGAAGAACTTCCGATTATTGGGGTTCCAAGTGGAGTCAAAATGCATTCAGGTTGCTTTGCTGCCTCTCCGAAGGCCGCCGCTGAAGTTTTATCAGCGTGGTTGGATGGTGATTTGTTGATAGCAAATACCGAAGTTATGGATTTAGATGAAGATGCTTATCTCAAAGGCGAATGGAAGGTCCGACTGTATGCAGAAGCCATGACTCCGTCTTCACCACGCTGGATGCAAGGTTCAAAACAACGAATGGAAGCGGCAGATGAATCAGATATCATTGAAGGAATTGCTGACCATGTCGGTGAAATGATGCAAGAAGATGAAACCCTTGCTATCGTGTGGGGTTCTGGTGGAACCTTGAGAAGAATGGCTAAACATCTCGGGATGAGCAAAACTGTGCTTGGAATTGATGTCGTGATGGGTGGAAAAATCATTGCGTCTGATGTTAATGAAACAGCCTTGATGGATTTACTCAATAATCACAGTGGAAAAGCGCTGATAATGCTCTCACCGATGGGAGGACAGGGGTTCTTAATTGGTAGAGGGAACCTGCAAATTTCTGCAAATGTGATTCAAAAAGTGGGGATTAGCCAAGTTCTTGGGATAGCCACTCCTGCCAAGTTACTAACACTAACGAGCCTTAGAATTGATACTGGTGATGAGGGGTTAGATGGGGATTTCAAGGACAAAAAATACCTCAAAGTATTGCAAGGCTATCGTACTACTAGACTCATCAAAGTCTCTCAAGATTAACCAAAGCCTTTGTGCCAGTTCGGCTGGAGATTTTCGGCAGAATCGGCTCGGCGCCTTTCAGCATTTAGGATAAATCAAACAAGAATCGCGACTTGTTTGAACTAATTTGTTTGGCTGGCAAAAGCCGCTTCAACTAATCCAAAGAATGGCGGACTTGGCCGGTTTGGCCGGCTCTTGAATTCTGGATGATATTGAGTTCCAAAGAAGAATTTATGTCCGGCTAATTCAATGATTTCCATGCGTTGTGCCTCAGTGTCTTTTCCGACGAATTGAAGTCCTGCTGATTCAAGATCTGCAATCATATCTGGATTTACTTCGTAGCGATGACGATGTCGTTCGTGGATTTCAGTTGCTCCATCATACAATCTTACAGCCGCACAGTCCTCTGTTTGGATATTTGTTTGGCGACTTCCTAATCGCATGGTGCCTCCCATGTGTGTGCGACTTCCCTCTGGCATGAATATGACTGCAGGGTGTGGTGTATCCTCGTCAAACTCTGTGCTATTCGCACCTGCTTTTCCTAATACATTCCGAGTAAATTCGATGACTGCAACTTGTAATCCAAGGCATACGCCTAGATATGGGACATGATTCTCTCTTGCATACTGGGCTGCGAGTATCATACCTTCAATTCCACGATTACCAAATCCACCTGGAACAAGTACTCCATCGGCGGCTTTCAGGTCTTGCCAAGATTTGGCATAAAGTTCAGGGTCTTTTGATTCGGATTCCGGCTCAAGACCGGTTGCATCTACCCAACTAATATTCATCTTGGCTCCAACCTTGAATGCTGAATGCTGTAAAGCCTTGATTACACTAAGATATGAATCTGTAAGCCCGGTGTATTTGCCGACCATGGCAATTGTGACTTCGTTTTCAAGGGAATCCACATGGTCGGCCATTTCCCTCCATGCATCCAATTGAGGCCTGTCAGCAGTCATCTCTAATCCAAGTTTTTCGGCAATCATTGCTGTTGTATTCTGCTCCTCAAGAAGTAATGGAACGCGGTATAAATTGGATACATCATGAGCACTGAGAATGTGAGATGGAGACACGTGACAAAACAAGGCTAACTTGTCTTTTGTTGCTTGTTCGAGTGGTTCTTCTGAACGACAAACTAGGAAGTCTGGAGAAAGTCCCGCGGCACGTAACTCCTTGACTGTGTGTTGGGTTGGTTTGGTTTTTTGTTCCCCTACTACACCTACCACAGGCACTAGACTAACATGAACTAAGACAAAATTTTCCTTTCCAACTCTGAATTGAAACTGACGCAAGGCTTCAACAAAAGGTGCGCTCTCAATATCGCCTACTGTTCCGCCCAATTCTACTATGCAAACATCAGGCTCATCGCCGTTACCATCAACTGGGATAGAAGCAACTCTATCCATCCAATCTTGAATCTCATTAGTGATGTGTGGTACGACTTGTACGGTTTTACCTAGGTAATCTCCTCTTCTCTCACCCTCAATCACGTTCGCATACACTTTTCCGGTGGTCAAATTGTTGTCACGAGTTAGGGTGATGTCAAGAAATCGCTCATAATTACCCAAATCCAAATCAACTTCTCCGCCATCATCGAGGACGAATACTTCACCATGTTCAAACGGACTCATGGTTCCAGCGTCGCTGTTTAAGTAGGGGTCAATTTTGATTGCAGTCACCCGATATCCAAGAGATTTCAACAGCATTCCAATGCTACTCGCGGTGACCCCTTTACCCAATCCAGAAAGCACTCCCCCGCTGACGATAACATACCTCATGGCAATCAACGGGATATGGACCCGTTGGGCATAGCCTATGAAGGTTAGTGAAGAACCCACTATTTGGGGGCCAACGCGGCTTGCTTAATTTCAAGTAGCGCCTGCCACAGCGAACGCTGATGAGCGAGGCGTCACCCCCTACGGTACTGGTTACTGGCGCCCTTGGACAAATTGGAACCGAATTGGTTTCGGCCCTGCGTGAACGCTATGGAAGCGACTCGGTGATTGCTTCTGATGTTCGTGAAATTGAAAACCATCCTATCATCAATAATGGTCGATTTCTAACTGCTGATGTATTGGAAAAAGATTCATTAAAAGCCATAATCGAAGATAACGATGTCAGCATCATCTACCACCTCGCGGCGATCCTTTCAGCAACTGGTGAACAAAATCCTGAACTGTGTGAACGAGTAAATATTGGTGGACTCGCAAATGTTTTGGAATTAGCAAGGGTGTACGATTTACGTGTTTTCTCACCTTCTTCTATTGCTGTTTTTGGCCCAGATTGTCCAGACCACGCGCCTCAAATAACTCCACTAAACCCTACAACGACCTACGGGAAAACAAAGGTCTCTGGGGAAGTTATGGCGAGATATTACTGGGAAGTTCACGGGGTTGATGTGAGAGGGCTTCGCTACCCCGGACTTATTTCATGGAAGGCTCCAGCCGGCGGTGGCACTACTGACTATGCTGTGGATATTTTCCACCATGCAATTATGAGTGGGAAATACTCGTGTTTTGTTGGCCCAAACACTCGGCTTCCGATGATGTATATGGATGATGCAATTCGAGCAACACTCGAATTGATGGATGCGCCGACGGAATCAATTTCAGATGCGCGGGGAGGCTACAATATTGCTGCCTGTTCATTTTCAGTGACTGAGTTGGTGGCTGAAATTAGCAAAGTAATCGATCCGTTTGAATGCACTTATTCACCCGATATTAGACAAGAATATGCTGATTCTTGGCCCGATTCTGTAGATGATACAGAAGCAAAAAATGATTGGGGATGGACGGCTGAATTTGGTCTCGAAAAATTAGTAAATGAAATGTTAACCAACCTGACCCGCGCACGCGAGGTTGAGGCGTGAGGTGATAGAATGGGAAAAGTAGACAGATTTTATGGCGTGAAATTGAGTACAGCGGCAAATGTTGCCATTCTGTTACTTGTATCTGTATTAGCACTTATTCACCTAAAATCTGTGATTCAACCATTCGTAGTCGCTATCCTACTTTTCTTCCTGATTTACCCTCCAGCACAATGGCTTGAGAAGCGCTATGGTCATCCTTTGATGGCATATGGAATTCTGGTGTTTTTGACTATTGGATTCATCTCGGTAGTAGCGGTTCTTCTGTATGCGAATTTGCAATCTTTTTCAGACCAAGTACCCCAACTCACAGAACAATTCCATGCAAAAGTGGCTTGGCTTGAGGGGCTGACACTTTTTGGTTACTCAATTGAGTTAGGTTCAGTAGTTGACCAAGTGGGGGTTGAATCTATTGAAGCGATGTCAAAGAATTTCCTCGGCTCTTTGGCTAGTTTTACTGGTGGAGTCTTAACTACGCTCATCTTTCTGATTTTCATCATCCTTGAGGCTGAATCACTTCCTAATCGGCTCAGAGCAGCCTATCCAGACCAAGTGGCAAGATTCGAAAACATCGCTGAAGGTTCTGGGGAGAGTGTGACCACCTACGTCGCGACAAGAGCTTCTGTAGCCTTTGGGCAATCAGTTTGTGTAGCACTGATTCTGTTTTTCTTTGGAATCCCTGGATGGTTATTGTGGGCGTGTATCGCTTTCTTGCTTGACTTCGTGCCTTACATTGGTGGACTCATTGCCACCATCCCTCCAATTATTCTTGGATTTGTTCTGTTTGAGCCAACAACACTTGCTCTGTTAGTTGTTCTTCTAGTTGCTAATCAGCAGACCTGGGGTGGCTTCATTGAACCACAACTTTCCGGTCAAAGACTTGACATTTCACCGATTGCGCTACTTCTTTTAGTTGCCTTCTGGGGTTGGCTTTGGGGACTAATGGGGATGGTTCTTGGAGTACCTCTGGGAGTCATCATGAAGTTAGCACTTGAGAATGATGAACGTACTAAACCCATGGCAATCATGCTATCAAAAAATCCACCCTCTGAAGAAGAATAAGGGTTCGGACCCTTGTGGGTTTAAACCACGTTCAAGTTTCGCCTGCAGACCCATCGGCTTTTTCCCAATCTGGAATTGAAGGGTCTTGATTAGCCCACAGCACATCATCGATTCTTAGAACTGAAACGGCCGCTTCCATAGCACCTGAAATCGCATTCAGGCTAACTGCCAACGGCTCAATTATACCAGCATCATACATTGATTCTGTCTCGCCCGAATACATATTGAGCCCAATCCAATCTCCTCCTTTTTCTTGTGCGGCATTGAGCCTTAGTACCTCATCAAGAGGAGAAAGCCCAGCATTCTCAGCCAAGATTCTCGGAATAGATTCTAATGCACCGGAAAAAGCCTCAATTGCCAATTGTTCTCGTCCGGGAACAGTTGGTGCAATCTTTCGCAAGTGGCGGGCTAAAGCCATCTGTGTTGCACCACCACCTGGCAAAATTCGTGGATCTCTTACAAGACCACAGGCAACGCCTGATGCATCATCAAATCCTCGAGAGACTTCGTCAATCCTAGTCTTAGTAGTACCGCGAACAACCAAGGTGAGACCTCCTTTTTCGCTACCGATGAGTTGCATCTGTGAGACATCATTCCAAGTCTGGGTGTTGAGTGAAGTAAAGTTTCCAAGGTCTTCCCGCTTGGCTAAAGTGGGCTCATGAACTACCAATGCTCCTGTGGTTCGGGCCAGTAATTCTAGGTCCGGTTTCTCAATTCTACGGTAGGCTGTAATCCCCGCATCAAGTAGCATGCCACGAGCATCATCATCTATCCCATCACGTGCACATAGAAGATTACAGCCAGTTGCTGTAATGACATCTACACGATTTTTGATGTCTTCCAACTCTTGTGCATTAAGAGCTGATGTCATACCAATATCTGTAACTTTGAGACTGATGTCAAGGTCGGGTTTACGACGGCTGATTCCACCATCAAGAATGAGGATTTTACCACCATCTGGAAACATTTCCATTTCGGGGTGAATCGGCTCTTTTGCAATCACTAATCCCGACACTAATTCGCTTTCAGTACTAGGCCTACCACCATCATTTACTTTCTTAACTAAAGTTGGATCAGCCTCAATTTTACCATTTATCTCTGTTGCTAATGCTGTGGCAGCAGAGACTGCAAGTTGTGAGAGATGACGGCGAACCCCCTCGTCTGATTTTCCTGATAGTGAAGTCATTACCGAGCGAAGCGAATCTTCTTCTGTGGCTTCTCTTGAAATCTCTTGGAGGTGATTCATGGCTTCTTTACTTGCCAAGCGGTAGCCCTTCTCAACTAGCGTTGGATGAACTCCCATCTCAATCAACTCTAATGCATTCTGTAGTAATTCTGCAGTCAAGATAACAGTACTTGTAGTACCATCTCCAGCCTCTCGGTCCTGAGCACTAGATTGTGCAATCAGCATCTTAGCAGTTGGATGCTCAACCTGCGCCGTTTCAAGCACTGTAACACCATCATTGGTGACAGTTACTCCTCCTTCACCACTGACTAGCATTTTGTCAAGGCCCTTTGGCCCTAAGGTACTACGGACAGCATCTGCTAATGCAGAGGCGGCGGCAACATTGTTCCGCAAGGCAACACGACCCTGTGAACGCTCTGTCTCACTGAGTAGAGACTCATGCTCTTGAGTTACCATTAACCAAGCCGAGAGACGGGTGTGTCTTAAGGCCGATGGACGGGTGATAGTTGAGTGAAATACACTCCAACAACTGCCAATATTCAGAAGAAATTTTCATTTTGATTAGATAATTCTGCATCTTACATACTTGATGTGTCAATGTAGTGAATCGCAAGGGTTCATATATGGCTGGCTATTCGCACTATACAACCACAGGTTAACAAGTGAGTGTTTGGCATGTCAGAAAAAGGATTTACACCGGGCGGAGAAGACTGGGAAGAGCAACTCCTAGAACAGCTCTCAAAGATGTTTAATGACATGGGTATGCCAATAGATACAGCAACCATTCGAGGTATGATGGACCAAATTCGTGGCCAATTTGAAGAAATGGGTATAGACCCAGAAAAGATGGCTGGCGAAAAAATCGAATTGAATTTAGAAGCAACCATGAATGATTTGGCAAAAATGATGGGAGGGAAATTCCCACAAAAAAAGCCAGTATCCATTGAAGTAGATACATTGGAAGAAACAAAATCTGATTCAGAAGAATTGGTGCCAGTAAACGAAGAAGATATCTTCATTGATGGTGATAGAATGATTCTGACTCTTGATTGTAGCCGAATCGATGAGATTGATGATAGTGGCGAAGGCGTTGAAATCGTTCTCACCAATGACAACTCGGTTGTCAGCGTAATGGTTGAAGGCAGGCCAAGACCAGTAAGAAAGTACAACATTGGCAGGGTTGTTGAAGCGATTGATGAATGGTCGATAAACAACGGAATATTGGATATGACTCTAATAATTTGAAGGAAGTGAAAAAAATGGTAAAAAACCCAGTAATTGGAATTGATTTAGGAACGACAAATAGTTGTGTAGCGACTATTGAAGGTGGAGAAGCGATAGTAATCGCTAATGCAGAAGGAGCGCGAACTACACCAAGCGTAGTCGCTTTTGCAACCGATGGAGAGCGCATGGTCGGTGTAACCGCCAAGCGCCAAGCGGTAACCAACTCAGACCGCACCATTCTTTCTGTAAAAAGAGAGATGGGTAGCGATTGGACTCAGAAAATTGATGATGCTGAATACACTCCTCAAGAAGTTTCAGCCTTCATTCTCCAGAAGATGAAAGCAGATGCTGAAGCATATCTTGGACAAGAAGTGAAGCAAGCTGTGATTACCTGTCCAGCATATTTTACTGATGCTCAGCGTAAAGCGACTAAAGATGCTGGTAGAATTGCTGGTCTCGAAGTATTGCGTATCATCAATGAACCAACTGCAGCAGCACTTGCTTTTGGAGTCGACAAAGAAGACGACCAGACAATTTTAGTCTACGATTTGGGTGGCGGGACATTTGATGTATCTGTTCTTGAAATCTATCTAATAGATGGGCAACCACAGATTGAAGTCAAAGCAACTGCAGGAAACAACAAACTCGGTGGCGATGATTTTGATGAAGAAGTAATCAAGTGGGCCGTTGCAGAATTCAAAAAATCAAGTGGCATCGATTTGTCAAAGGATTTGCAGGCGATGAGCCGTCTCAAGGAATCTGCTGAGAAGGCGAAGATAGAACTCTCTGGAACTTCCCAGGCTCAAATGAATCTTCCATTCATTACCATGGTGGATGGTCAGCCTGCTCACCTTGACCTAACCCTAACACGGGCAAAGTTCGAGGATTTGATCAGCGAACTCATTGAGAATTCAATGAAACCAACCCGACAAGCTGTCAAAGATGCGGGAATTTCAGCCTCTGAAATCGACAAAATCTTACTGATTGGTGGCTCAACTAGAGTTCCAGCAGTGCAAGAAGCCATTGAGAAGGAACTTGGGAATAAAACCTACAAGGGAATCAACCCTGATGAGGCAGTTGCTCTTGGTGCAGCACTTCAGGCCGGAATCATCGTTGGTGATGACGCAGTAACCGATGTACTTCTACTCGATGTAACACCACTTAGCCTTGGAATTGAAACTCTTGGTGGAGTAACTACTTCAATGATTGAGCGAAATACTACAATTCCAACAAAGCGCTCTGAAACCTTCTCAACCGCAAGCGATAATCAGCCAGCGGTTGAAATTCATGTGTTGCAAGGAGAGCGTGAATTCGCTCGTGACAACATAACACTAGGTCGATTTTTCCTCGAAGGAATCCCAGCGGCTCCAAGAGGAATGCCACAGATTGAAGTCGCATTCGACATTGATGCAAACGGAATTGTAAGCGTTTCAGCAAAGGATTTGGGAACTGGCAAAGAACAGTCAATCCGAATTGAATCTGCAACCTCACTAAGTGAAGATGAAATCCAGCAAAAGATTTCTGATGCTGAAAAATTCGCTGAAGAAGATAGTTCAAGAAAAGCAAAAGTCGAAATTCGAAACTCCGCAGACAGTATCATCTACCAAACTCGTAGAACCTTGAAAGAGGCAGAAGATAAAATCACAGATGAAGACAAAGAACCTGTTGAAGAAAAGCTCACAGAACTTGAAGACCTCATCGTTGAAGATGGCACTCCAAAGGAAATTGAAGATATCGATGAGGATGCAATCCAAGCCAAAGTCAAGGAATTGGAAGAGGCTATGCACGCAATCTCTGCTAAGTTGTACGAAGCAGCCTCAGCCCAGATGGAATCAGAAGAAGCTGCAGAAGAAGCAAGTGCTGATGGCAATGATGTTGTTGACGCTGACTTCGAAGTAGTCGATGATGAATGATAATCACAGGCAAAATGCCAAAGTGATTTTGTTATTCTACAGTGTGTGCTACACTGTCAAAGGATGGCGCACCATCATCCCAAAGTGCAACTTCAATTTCCCAACCAGTTGGGTCCTTGACATACCATGCAGTAGAATGTGGAAACTTACAGGCCCCACCATAGAGAATGAAGAGATTTTCTCTTTCAATTGTTTTCTCCCACTCCTCACGGTCTGTGATTCTAAGTCCGAAATGTGCAAGATAATGTAGGCCAGCATCCTTCATCTCAAATCTGTCTTTGACTATTAATCCGGGCTGTTCATAGATACATAGGAGGGCGTCCCCACAAGAGAGAACCCCCCAAGGTTTTCCTTCGTCCTCTCCTTGCTCACGTAACTCGAAACCAAAAACTCTGGAGTACCATTCTACGCTCTTTTCAAAATTTGAAGAACTCATGTTTAGGTGGTCAAGACACTTCACGAGTGGAGAGGCCAAACATTCACGCCCCATTGATTAGACGAACCAAAGTTCGTACATGTACCCCGGTTGCACCGTGGGCAACCATTGCATTAGTTGAGGTGCCCCACGCTGTTCCAGCGATGTCTAAATGTGCCCATGGATATTGCTTTGCGTCATCTCCATCCCCATTCTTCGGAACGAATTGTTTGAGGAATGCCGCCGCAGAATTAGAGCCACCGTATCTATCTCCAAGATTTTTCACGTCGGCAATTTTTGAACCTGTCATTTGCTTCTCAAATGCTGGCAAGAGAGGCATCGGCCAAGCCAACTCGCCGCTATCTGCCGCTGCCTTTCGTAAATTTTCTAACAAGTCATCATCGTTAGACCACAAGCCACTAGCCTCGTGTCCTAATGCTATTACACATGCACCAGTCAAGGTAGCGAGGTCAATGATGTATTCAGGATTATACTCGCCTGCTTTCCACAATCCGTCAGCGAGTACCAGTCTGCCTTCAGCGTCTGTGTTTAACACTTCAACGGTTTTTCCTGAGTATGTAGGAATTACATCACCCGGTCTGTAAGCAGTTGAACTCGGACTGTTTTCTGCCATGCAAGAAATCGCCATCATGTGGCCCTTGTGACCAACACCATGCAATGCGACCATCAAACCAAACACGGTTGCGGAACCGTGCATATCAAATTTCATTTCATCCATTCCAGCACCTGGCTTCAATGAAATTCCACCGGTATCAAAAGTGATTCCTTTGCCAACAACAATAGGGCAAGGACCGTCCTTGGCCTTAGCATTTAATTCCCAAATTACCATGCAAGGTGGGTGCTCACTACCCTTTCCAACATTAATGAGGCCGCCCATTTTGTTCTCTAGAAGTTCGTCCCACTCTAATACGGTCACTGACAAGTTTCCCTTCCCTTTGGCAAATGCTCTAGCCCGCGAGGCATACTCCATAGGAGTCAGTTTGTTTGCAGGCTCGTTGCCAAGGTCTCTTGCGATGTGCACGCCTGTTGCCATTGATGATACGCGTGCACATCCTGCAGTAAGATTGTCGAGATGGCGGTTTGATGATTGGAAAGTCACAGTGTAAGGAGTGTCATCATCATCGTCATCATCATCCTTTGAAAGATATTTGTCAAACTTGTAGTCTCTCAGCATCATGCCTTCAGCAAATGCTGTCATCATGGAGACTTTCCAGCCACTTGTGAACCGAACAGTGAGGGCTTTTCCATGTGATTTATTGAGAGCCGCCAAAGCGTTTGCACCGGCGTCTCTTGTAGAATTAGATTTCATATCACTGGATTTCCCCATACCTACTAGAACAACTTTGCAATCATCATTCCATAGTGAAATCATTTTACCTGATTTACCATCAAAATCATCACTTGCGATAGCAGATCTAACCTGTGATTGACCTGCTCGACCCAACCCCGTTAAGGAACGGTTTGGTGCTTTATCTACTCCCTCAAAAAGAGGAAGGATTAGTGTCTGTTCAACTGTATCTATTGGGCCAACTTGGTGTTCCATAAGCACCCCGATTGGGCGACACTATTCAAAGGTGAGTGTTACTAAAAATATACTAAAGTGCTAATTTTTCGGTGTCACCAACATTTTTTTTGTGGAAAAACATGGTTTCACGCCTTTGTGAGGCGAAAGCGGCACCGAATGCCGCGAGGAGAGAAATGAAGATTCCAGGCGATGAAAGGAATCCTTTTCCGTTCTCCTCAACTTCTCGAATTACCTCTTCTGGAATTGATTCATTGACCCATAGGCTTGCATCAATGACGCGCTTTTGATAATATAATTCGAAGTGACCATATTGTGTTAGGCTCAGATTCGTTGTCTCAAGGTGAACCTCTGAACTATTTGTTGCATTGACGCTAAACAATTCTGAAGTCCACACTACTTCGCCATCATCGATGTATCGAACTGTGGCATTTGAGGTGCTAGCCCTCCCCAAGTTGTCAACCTTAAGTTCAATAGAATTTTCACTGTACTCAAACGAAGTGACGGATAGTCGGGCCCGCCAATACCAAATGTTGCTAATCAGATATCGCATAACATCCAATTCCTCACCAAGTCGGTCTGACAGAGGTTCAACAGTGCCCAGTGCCCATTGTTCATCATCTGTTTCAAATGTGAATGTCGGGAAGCCCATCACCCCATATCCATAATCTCTACTGGTTCCACAATTTGGGTACAGTCCTTGATTTGCATTTTGGATTGGAATATCCGATATATTTGCATGAACATCCTCTCTGATGCCATGATACAACTCCCAATCTGAAGGTTGCTCTGGCCATTTGCCCCAAGGGTAGAGCATTATCCAAACCCCAGTGTGCATTGTAACGTACAAATCGGCGTCAGGAACGACTGTGTTCATGTAAACAGAATTCGCAAGAGTTTCAGATTCACTGAATGCATCACTTCCCGGTTGAGTCACCGGACAGGTGTTCCAGTAATGGTCATAATTTCGGTTCAAATCTACTTGGTTGATATTCCAACGTGTGTCGAAATCATTGCCATCTGCATTCAGCATGATGAGTATGTGAAGTTCTGTAGTCGTCAGAACATCAATAACTTCCTGATCTCCACTTGCCCAACCTTTGATGTAAAATTCTGCTGTCAAGAATGCCAATTCAGTCCCCAAATGCTCATTTCCATGGTGGCCACCATCGATGTAAACAATCTCTTTTTTGGCACCATCTGGTTTTGTATCAACACTCCAATCAGAGATTTGGACAACCCAGAGATTCCGACCAAGTTCAGTTTGCCCAGCAACGGTCAGCAAAACAATTTCTGGATAATCAACAGCCCATGATTGCACATCAGTAGTCAATGTTA
Source organism: Methanobacteriota archaeon (assembly GCA_016845345.1). Classification (GTDB taxonomy): domain Archaea; phylum Thermoplasmatota; class Poseidoniia; order Poseidoniales; family Thalassarchaeaceae; genus MGIIb-Q1. Next base: position 50,914 of record JAERSV010000004.1, on the reverse strand, counting down.
GATAGGAGTGATACCAATGTTCCTGAACAATGTCAGGTTGTTGAGCCACTGCCGTTGGCGCACTAGAAAGTAGCAACACGGCTAGAACTAAGACTGGCGTAATGCGCGGCACAAATGGCCGGGTAATGGTGGAATGATTTGAGCCTTAGCCTTCCTTAAAATCACAAAGTTGCAATATGTGCGGCGACAATTTTTGTTGCTATCATCGCCGCAGAAAATTGAGTTAGATTACTTTCACTACCTGCCACAATCTCAGAAATATCAGCACCAATCACCTCAACTTGAGTGGCCCCAAAAAGAGTTTCAATTATCTCAACTGCTTGCCAATGAGCCAAACCACCTGGGACAGGCGTACCTGTGTGAGGAACCAGTGAGCCATTTAATCCATCAATATCGAAAGTGAGCCAAACTGGGCCAGTGAGGGCGGAAATCTCCGCCAGCAAATTTTCCCATCCTTGCTCACCACTTGAGGGAGCCAAGAAATCCCTAGCGAACCATGTGGAGACACGCGAGTCTGAATTGATGTACTCTTCTTCTTCTCGAGAGTATGCTCTAACACCAATTTGTAGTAAATTTCCCACACCTTCGTCTAGCGCACGTCGCGCGGCGCACGCGTGGCTGTAATTGTCTCCATCTAATTCATCTCTCAAATCAGCATGTGCATCAATCTGTACAACGGTTAAGCGACTCAAATCACCTGCTAAAGTAGGGTGGTTAGAAAGGGCTCTCATTATTGCGGGGAGTGAACCATGCTCACCCCCTAAAACGACAGGAAAAACCTGACCTTCTGTCCACTCTTTGAGATACCTCTCAATACCTTCTAACTGTGCTGATAATGAACCACCTTCACCATCCCAAGGTTCTGCTGTGAAAATTGTTCGACCAGCGGGTAAATCTTCACTCAATAATGGGTCGTGTAATTCAACTTGAGCCGATGCCTCAATACAGGCTGCTGGACCGTTTTCTGTGCCTTGTCCGTATGAGACTGTCAATTCGTATGGTAGGGAAAGAATCGCAATATCAGCGCCTTCTCTTGTTGACTCTTCCAAGCCGAGAAAATTTCCAGCGATCGAGCCCTCTGCCATATCTCTCAAATTCCTGCTCGGCTTGTTTGGTTTTATGCATTCTCGCCGGTTCAAAACTGGTGCTGGACCGACCCTACGGGTCGTTTTCACCGGATTGTTGATATATTGCGGTGTACAAATAGTAGGTGTACCCGAGTGCAATCATTTTGACCGAGCACTCAGACAGGAGAGATTTTCATGGGAATGACGATGGCTGGATTAACTGCCGCAATTCAACGGCATATTGACAAAGAAATGGAAAAGACTGTTGCCGAGAGCATGGCTGAACATGCGCTGGGATTTTTTGGTTATTATGACCGTATCATCGATAATGCTTTGGAACCAACTGACAGAAATTTGTTCTATATTTTTCAGGATTATAACCTATTGACTACCGAATCCGAAGAAACCACTCTTTGGGATGGCAGAGAATGGCGCATTCACTATTGGAGATTTAAGGCTGAATTAGCTCAAAAAGCACTCGGATACTTGGAAGAGGAAGAAGAAGAAGTAGACTCCCCTGAATTCAATATCTACGATGATTTGTCAACAGATATTTGGAATCGTACTGATGATGGCTATGAAGAACCACTTTTCTGAGCCAACGCTTCTGAGATACCTGATTCTTGAGCCTATGGTGCATCCCAAGGCCGAAGAATAGGCTAAATACAATTTAACGTGAAGGGTTAGGATTCATTAGGGAACAGAACGAAGGTCTACCTATGACAGGAGTCGCACCTCGGTGGCCAGCGTTTTCAATAATTCTGATTTTCTTGATTACGTCTAGTGCACCTGTGATTGCTGATGGGGTCGGTTTACCAACTGCATCCATCCACATTGACTGGCTTGATGAGGATGGAAACGGCGAAGCGGAACACGCCTATGTCATTGAATTCAGTGAAGCCCCGAATCCTTCTGATTGGAAGGTAGAAGTTTTACACTCAGATTCAAATGGCACCTTCCTAGGAAACTGGACATTCCGCTGGGGTGATGCAAATTATTCGCTAGAACCGGTAAACTCGACCCACTTCCGTATTATAGCCCCCTCAAATATCTCATTCGGTGATTCGATTGAAATAGAAGTGTGGTTAGAATCTGGCGAATCGCCATCAATCACAAGAACTGTTGATGTAACCATATGGAATCAACCGATTGCAGACCATGAAATAACGGTCACAACTGATTGGTCTTTACTGCATAAAATAGAAAATCAATCTAGTGAAAAGTACTTCCTTGAATTCAATGGACAAGGATGGCAACAACGTAGTGACGGCTTGTTGATTCATGATGAACTTGGTTCTGGAAGTTTGACAATTGACGAGGTATCTGAGGATGGAACAAATATTCTGATTGTTCTTGACCTAAACAGAATTTGGCTTAATGAGACAATGGTTGGTGAAGAACTAACTAGCCAAATCTTCGAAATGGCTGGGGCTGGTAATATGACGATCACCGATGATACTGACGGAAATATGACAATTTCAGCATCCGTGGTTGATTCATACATTCTACGCTCAATGATTGATGGAACCATTGAAGAACAACTACGATTGGAAGCAAATGGAAACTTGAACATCACTAATGTTGATGAAGATGAAGAGATGTATATTGACGCAGAAATTTCTCTCTTGTTAGTTGAATTACACGATGTAGATGGGGCAAGGGTGCTTGAACACACTGAGTTCCAAGCAACCGGTGAATTAGAAATTCAATCATCTGGTTCTTACATTTATGTTGACCTTGAACAACTATTAGTTCTCGAAAGATATGAGAACGGAGAGATGGTTTTACAACATGACAAAACATACGGTGATGGCACATTTTTCTTCTCAGATACCAACGATGAAAATGGTTCAATCGTGATAGATGGTGAAGTAATTCTTCTTCATCAAGAAACAGAGAATGGCACCAAGGTTGCCGACACCATACACATTGACGCGGATATTACTGGCGCCACCACTGGTGAATTTGGTCTATGGCGTAGAATTGAAGACAGCGGTCAATCTGCTAACTCTACTGGCCAAATGTGGGAGGTAAATCGTATTCATCAAGAGGATTGGCTAAACCTCACAGGTGGTGGTATACTCGAAGGGATGGGACCTTCACAAACCTATAACGAAACATGGGACCATGAAGTGATTTACGAGAATTACACTAACCGCACAATCTACTACTCTTGGTATGAACAGAGTAACGACCCAAGCCAAGGTGAAGAGTGGCCACCCAATTCTCCAATACCCGAGGTAGAGGAAAATACCACAGAGGAGGATTCTGGACTAGGGGACATCAACATCAGTCGTGAGACCGGTTTGGCTCCAGCCGAACTTCTAATTGGGGATAACTTAGGACTGTACTCTGGTGACCTGATGAGTTTGGAATTAACTGCAAATTCTTACCAATCTTATACTCGTGACGGGCACACCATGGACGTTACTTCGTGGAGTGGCACATACTTGAGTGAACAGAGCACTGCTTCGGGATTAGTCATCAATGAGGGAATACTTGCTGGCTTGATAGCTGAAGTCTCAAGGGAAGTTTATATTGATTTTAATGCTACAGAAGATGCTTGGTTCTGGGAAAACCAGTCGCTTGAAAGAGTGCTTTCACCAAATATCGTGACAGCGGGTGAGAATACACCTCCAACAATTATTGATGTGAGACTGCAAGAGGATAGAGTCCTCAACGAAGGCGGAAATCTGGTTCACATTGAAGTTGAAATCAGTGACCCTGATTGGAATATGCGTGAAGTAAATGTTGATTTGTCAACATTAGGACTTGGAACAATCCAATTGAATGATATCGGTCAAGAAGGTGACATCATCGTTCATGATGACATTTACACTGGCTCATTTGTGTACTTTGGAACCGACTCTGGAAACATTTCGGTTTCTGTAACTGCAGAAGATGTTTGGACTAGCACAACAGAAAATGCATCGCTAGAAGTTGTCCACCGAGCACCCAGAATTGTAGACTTCACTCTTAGCCAAGAACAGGCTGAGCGAGGTGAAAATGTGACGGTGACTATCAAGGCATTTGACAGCCTTACAATTACTAGTGTTGGAATTGATTTAATCGCTGAGGGTGGGGATTTGTTCCCTCTCAGTGATGATGGTGAAGGCTATTGGAGTGGAGAGGTAACTATTCCAGAAACTGTCAGCCCTGGTGACTTATATCTTCCAGTCAAAGTAATGGATAGTGGAGGCGGGTGGGCACTTCTGACACATCTTAACCTGCCAAGTTCTGTGGCTGGTGTTGGTGGCGATGCGTGGGATGCACCCACTGCAAGTATCCCTGCACTGCTAATAGAAAATAGTGGGCCGGTAATTTCTGATTTCCGAATTCTGAAAGATGGCTCAGAAGTCCAAAAAATAATCATTCCTGATGTCGGTGACGGCTCGTCAAATTACGTGTTAACTGTCAATGCGACAGACCACGATTCAATAACCGTCGTACAAACTAGGTTGAGAATGCTCGCTCCAGTAGGTCAAGACACAACATGGCAAACTATGAGAGACGATGGTCAAGAGGGAGATGAGGTTGCTGGGGATGGAGTCTATTCTATCCAAGTGACTGTTCGCGAAGGCCTACCAGTTGACACCTTAGTACTTGATTTCCGAGGAATTGATGTCTTTTTACAAAGTACAAATCCAGTATTTGAAGCAACTGTGGAACTTTCCGATAAAGAAGTTGACCCACTAACAAATCCAACAGATGCACTAGGTGATTGGGGCTCAACGGTGATGATTGTGCTGATTGTTTTGGGTTTCGTGATGTTAGGTGGCGGTGTTGCAATCGTGGTAATGATGCGACGAGGTGGAAGCCTTGATGAGCAACTCGGCCTCAATAGTGAATTTCATAAAGAACTCTGATGAGGTATTTCTACATCATTAATTAAGTGTCAGATTGGTGATAATTTTATGCGAATATTATTCGTTTGTGTCGGCAATACTTGCCGAAGCCAGATGGCTGAGGGATGGGCAAAATATCACGGACTAGAAGCTCAGTCAGCGGGCACACATCCCGGGAAATCTGTTGCCAAAAAAGCAATTGAAGTAATGGCTGAAAAGGGAATTGATATTTCCAATCAGGTGCCAACCAATATCGATGATGTAGATACAGATTCTTTTGACCTAATATATTCAATGGGATGTGGTGTTTCATGCCCAAACATCAAATTCAAGGATGATTGGAAATTAGATGACCCTTATGGCGGAGTTCTTGAAAAGTATCAAGAAATACGAGATGAGATTGAAAGTAATGTCCGACATCTGGTTGAATAAATATGTTCAACTAAAGCAAAAAGAGAGGTTTAACATTCACTCTTCGGAATCATCAGGCATCTCACCGATGCCTTCTAAGTGAATCTTGACATAGGAAAGAACTCGGACAGAATCTTCCATCTCAATCTCTTCTGTACCGATTTCAACTCCCCTGTTGAACATTTCCGGGGGGAGATTACCTGCGATGTTACCATTACGTCTACGGCATATTTCAGCGGTATCAATCGCAGTTCTCATTGAGTTTCCCCTCGCAACTAATTCAACATCCCGATCTCCGTCCTGCATTGCTCTCAAAACAGCGGCAACATAAGCGTGTACTGGCTTCCTTCCAACATATATGGTTCGCATTTGACTAACCCCTACACATTCCCGAGGGAGGTTCTTGACTTGAAGGAATTGATTGAACTTCTAAGTTTGTATTTATTGAAAATGAGTTTGATGCTTAATTCATAAATCCAGAAACATAGCGGTTATGAAGTAGGGGCTGTTGGCGAGGCTCAACACGAGTGTAGTGTAGTGGTTATCACCGGGCGTTGCCAACGCCTGAACCCGAGTTCAAATCTCGGCACTCGTATCTAATCAATAGCCCCTCAGTAATCGGTTTTGGGGACGACCAGTCAAGCGTTTCTAACGCCGTTTTGCATCACCCTCATTCGGGTGTTTCAGCGCTGAAAAATTGCAGCTTCGCCTTGGCCTACACCAACGCATAAAGTCGCAAGGCCATTCATTTCGCCATCATGATTTTCTGACCTTTTGACCATTTCATGAAGTAATGTTACGACTATTCTCGCTCCAGAACAACCAAGCGGATGTCCAAGAGCAACCGCTCCACCATTGACATTGACTATTTCTTCATCAAGTCCAAGTTCATCAATGCAGGTTAGAGCCTGGATTGCAAACGCTTCGTTTAGTTCTACCAAATGAAGGTCTGAAATTTTCATATTCGCTCTTTCAAGGGCTTTTCTAGTAGCCGGAATTGGCCCCCAACCCATTGTACGCGGTTCAACACCTGCGGCGCCACTTGCAAGCCAAGTAGCCATCACATCTAATCCGAGTTCGTCTGCCTTTTCAGCACTCATTAGGACTAATGCCGCGGCGCCATCATTGATGCCACTAGAATTAGCAGCAGTCACACTGCCACCTTTTTTGAACGCTGGTTTCAATTCACCCAACTTTTCCATTGTACTGTCCCGCCTCGGCCTCTCGTCGGTATCGAAGATAATTGGGTCACCCTTTCTTTGAGCAACCTCAACAGCAACAATTTCATCATTAAATCGTCCTGAATCTATTGCTTCAACGGCCTTAGTATGGCTATTTAGAGCAAATTTGTCCTGAGATTCTCGTGAGGTATTCTTCAAATCAACAGTGGATAATTCCCTCAGATTTTCTGCAGTAACACCCATAGCATCATTACCATAATTTTCCTTTAAGTGTGGGTTTGAAAACCTCCAACCGAGGGTCGTATCTTGTACTACTGGATTTCCAATAGCAAAACCCTTCTCTGGTTTTGCCATTACATACGGTGCACGCGACATTGATTCTACTCCACCAACAACGTATACATCGCCCTCACCACAGCGAATCGCTCTAGCCGCAGCATTGAGCGCTGTCAAACCAGAAGCACATAATCGATTGAAGGTGACTCCTCCAACAGATGTTGGTAAACCGGCGAGAAGTAATCCCATTCGGGCAACGTTTCGGTTATCTTCACCGGCTTGATTAGTGCAACCAAAATAGACTTCTTCAATTTCATCTCCTTTGATTCCGGCTCGCTCAACAGCCTCTTTGATGACAAGCGAGGCTAAATCATCCGGCCTAATTGTCGCTAAAGCACCACCGTGATTACCAATTGCAGTGCGAACTGCTGAGACTACAACTACCTCGCGCATACACCGCTCTCCGGCTACTGCGACAAGCCCCTCACCCTTGAGTAATGCGGATAGTAAAGGAGTACTCAGACTCAAATTGGCTTTTTCTAATAATAATTGAATCCATTTGCTTGCTTCCCACACTCCCTATGGGAGTGGGGTACAATTGATATGTTGGGCGCAAGTCGCGAGGCCGATAGCCTATGACTAGTTGGCCAGAACTTGAAGCAATGCCGAACAAACTTGTGAACTATGGTGTGACCGATAATGGAATCGCGATAATTGAACTCGCGTCTGACTCATCTGGTGCTCCTTTGGAAGAAGGTGCAATGGGACCAAATACCTACACTCACGAAATGATGAGAGATATCGACACAGCAATTGTCAAAGCCCGTTTTGATGACGATGTTCATGTTATCGTAATGATAGGACATGGCGAGAAATTCTTTTCTGCTGGTGCAAGCATTGACATGCTAAACAGTGTAACGCCTGGATTCAAGTACAATTTTTGCCTTCACGCAAATGAAACTCTGAGTCGTTTAGAACAGACTCCAAAGTTGGTAATCGCAGCACTCAATGGCCACGCAGTTGGCGGTGGTCTTGAAATCGCAATGGCTTGTGATATCAGAATCGCTCGCAAAGATGCAGGGAAAATGGGTCTCCCTGAGATCAACCTCGGTGTTCTTGCTGGTACCGGTGGAACTGCCCGCTTAACCCGATTAATAGGCAAGGCAAAAGCGCTTGAATACATGGTTTCGGGTGAATTACTTGCCTTTGAGAAAGGTGTTGAGTTGAACCTCATCAACCATCTTTGGGATGGTTCCGCTACTGACTTCCGTCAAGACATTCTTGACTGGGCTGGTCAATTTACACTTCCATACAAAGCAACCAAGGCAGTTGGCAACATTAAGCGTAGTTGTCAATCAGGACCAGAAATGCCATTTGAATACCACCTTGCTTTCGAGAGAGAATTACAAGCAGCATTGTTCAATAGCGATGATGCGAAGGAAGGGATTGCTGCCTACTCAGAGCGACGCACACCACGCTTCACCGGCAACTAAGAACGTCGGTTTCAATCATCATTTTCACTCAATGCATAAGCGAAGATGTTCGGTAACCGATTCAACGACCATGTTCCCTCCGAGACATCATGATGTCTTGACCCATCTTCACATTCATTCATCTCACCGCAGCCGCCATATGGCTTGGGTCAATGATATTCTATGCGTTCGTATTAGTCCCGTTCATGAAAAAAACTCGTTCGCGCGATGAGTATGTCATTATACTCAATGATGTCGGGAAACAATTCAGAGTGTTGGGATGGGTCTGCCTCGTTACTATTGCTATTACAGGAGTTATTCTATCGGATATTATTTCGGGCTGGGAAGCGTTCACTTCAGGTTCTAGACATTCCCAAAAACCCGCTTCAACCATCGCTTGGAAAATGATTGGAGGGGCTCTTATCTTTATCATTGCAGCAATTCATGATTTCAAACTTGGGCCAAAAGCAATTGCAACATGGGTTGAAAAACCTGATTCTAACGAAGCAATTGCATTACGACGTCGAATGACACTCTTTGGCCGTATTAATTTGATATTATCTCTGACTGTTTTTTGGCTTGGAGTAACGATAATTCGTGTATAATTCAATTCTGTCATCCCCTAAATCTCGCCATATATAAAAAAATTCCTTAACCCGAATATGTTCGGAGTTCGTCTCAATCAGAACTTACCCTTGGGGTCAAATATGCAGAAGATAATAATGTCCGCCTCTGACGAAGTAAGTGAGTGTATGAAACCAGATGTTGTTACTGTAGAAGCAGATGATTCACTCTGTTTAGCGGCTGAAAAGATGCACCTTTTTGCTGTCGGAGGCTTACCCGTAACCGACGATAAAGGAAACTTAATTGGAATGCTTACAGAACGAGATATTTGCCGTTCTGTATCGAAAAAAAATGGAAAAATGGGAAATGAAATCGTCAGAGATTGGATGTCCGCACCAGCGATCGCTGTCCAAGTTGAAGAAACTCTTGATGGCGTCATTAATCGAATGGCCGATTACAATTTTCGACGAATACCGATAGTTAGCGGCACCACTCTTGTTGGCATTATTTCACAGACTGATATGATGAAACACTATCCAGACCTCGTTATCAGCCAGAAGTGGTAATGACAACCTAAATTTATAAGTGGTAATAATAAACCTAATTTCGAAATGGAGTAGGGTGGTTATCAGATGATTACAGTCGCAAAATTAATGACTCAAAATGTCATTACTGCTGAAAATTCTACCCCAATTTCTACGATTATTAACCGCATGGTAAATAATAAAATAGGATCAATTATTTTGACCGACGAAGGTGATTTTCTCACAGGGATTTTCACAGAGTCTGATTTGCTTCGCTTGCTCCATCAACATTTAATGGATGAAAATATTGATTGGCTATGGTCTACACCTATTAAGAAAGTCATGAGTAAGCAATCCAATTGATGTCAAGGAACAGAATTCGCAGACTTCCGGTAATGGATGAAAACGATGAAGAATTAATTGGAATCATCACTGAAAGAGACATTTTGCGAGTCCTCTCCTCAGTGAATCAATCAACATAGTGATAATTAATTAGCGGAAACCGCACCAAAGGGAAGACCCCATTTGAGGAAGTAATATTGGGTCAATACGCCACGCTGCATTCAATTCTCCAGTTAGAGAAATATCTGTCTGCCAGGCATCTTTTCCATACTTTGAGAGCATTCTAACTTCTCTATCTCCAAAAGAAAGATTGCCGTGACCCCACCCAACGACTTGAATGCTATTGTCCCCTAATTCAATATCCACAACATCATCAAACCCAACTCCACCGCCCGATATTATCCAGGACCAATTGCCATCAATCCCAAGTAGTCCAATGTAGATATCTCGCGAGCCTTTTGAAATTAATTTGAAATCGCCAAACTCTACTTCGTCTTCAAAAGAACCACTAATAATTAGTTCGCCCGATTCGGCTTGACTAATATCTCTAATTGCGGTCGCCCCATTTGCCACATCACTAGGCATTGTGGCAGGAGATAAATCTACAATCGCATTGAGTTGAGCGGTTGTAATGTCTTCGCGCGTTATACTAGATACCGAATCATTTTGACCTTCAAGAAAAATATTTGGAGATATCGCCAATACAAAGGCGAGCGCGATTACGATGACTGGCAACATCAACTCTGGTTTCAAATTCATCTACTAAACCTATCGAAATGGTCGACGTTTATTCAGATACCACCGAACATATTCGGAGTTTTGTCCCGACACAAAACCTTGCATTTGACTACCCAACTATGACACCAACTAATCACTCAGTATCTTCGACACAAGTGTAGGAAATTTCCCAACATGTTCGGGATACGCCTCAATCCACAATCACACTTCGCAGAACATGAAGGTGAGAAGATGGGGGCTACAGTAGCAGATGCAGAGGGCGAGAAGACAATTTCAGGATTGAATCACGATTTAGGAGAAGTCCACAACAGCATATTTCCGTTGGAGTTATCCCTCGGAATTGCATTAACCCTCGCGGGTCTTTTGGTTTGGCCATTTTTGATTATCGGTTTAGCTCTGACCGTGCACGCGATTTTCTCTTGGGTGAAGGAGGATATTGCACTTTGGACTTTCCGCCCAACCCTTTCAACAGGGGAATGGGGGCACGCAAGTTGGGCGATGATTTGGATAATCGTTACTGAAACAATTGTTTTCGCGAGTTTCTTCGCCTTCTGGTTTTGGGCAAAGTGGCACACAATAAATTGGGAAAATGCAGTGGGAGGGTCTTGGCCAGCGAGTGGAGTCAGTCATGACATGACACTTGTAACATTTAACACTGTCATCCTCTTAGCATCCGGATTTACAGGCCATAAAGCACTTCATTCACTCAAAGAGGGAAATGTGAAACAGAGTAAAACATTACTTCGAACAACAATTTTATTGGGATTGAGTTTCTTAGGAATTCAACTCTATGAATACACTCACGCCGGATTCCTCTGGGGAGACCACGCCTATGGAACGGCTTTCTTTGCTCTCACAGGATTACATGGCTTTCACGTTCTAGTAGGGATAATCTGTTTTGTAGTCGCTCACCAACTAATTTCTCACGGTTATTTTACGAAAGAGAGGCACGATTCTTTCCAAGCAATCACTTGGTACTGGCATTTTGTTGATGCTGTTTGGATTTTACTTTACTTAATTGTCTATGTTGAGGTGATCTGAAATGATTCCGGATAAGAAACAATTTGGTATAATTATAGGAGTTACAATTCTCTTGATGTTGACTTACGCTGCTATCTTCAACTGGTTCAATGGGCTGGGGGGAACTGGTGCACACGCTGAAGTATATAATCACCTTTTCACAACATATTGGAGTCTAGGGGTTCTAATCGGCGGCGGGGTATATCTTTACTTTATTTGGCTTATCACCACATCAGTTCAAGGTGAGACAGAAGAACAACCTGAAATGGGTGTAGTTCCCATTGAGAGAGGGAACAACAAGGTTGCAATGGCAATTTCAATCGTAATTACATTGTTCTTACTAGTTCTTTCAGATGTAACATTTGATTCAATTGATTTTTTTGAGAAATACGGTGAACACACAACTGAGGAATCTTTCACGATCAAAGTCACGGGATACCAATATTACTGGACATATGAATATGATTCCGGAATCAATTATTCGAGCGCAACTGGAGAAGCATTAGTAATTCCTGTCGATGTTCCTGTAGTCATAGAAGTGACTACGGGTGACGTCTTCCACTCATTCGCTTTACCAGAACATCGTATCAAAATTGATGCGATTCCAGGCAGAACAAATACTGGCTGGATTAATGCAGACGAAACCGGAAAATACCCTATTCGATGCTTCGAACTCTGTGGAGAATTCCACGCCGATATGATTGGCGAGTTAGAAGTGGTTCAAAAAGATGATTTTGATGCTTGGCATTCTGCAAAACTTGCAGGAGGTGTTAATTGATGCAAAAAAAATACTCGGGAATCATAATTGCGATTTTGATGATGATACTCATCGCACCTACACTGGTAGCTGAACCTGAAGGAATTGGTGGTAATACTGTCAAAAACGGATGTGTTTGCCATGGCGCGATTGACGCTGATGTGACAGTAACTCTGACAGGATTACCAGATAAATTCAAGGCTGGGCAGACTTACAATATTTCGATTTCAATAAGTGGCGGCCCTGATGCCACAGGCGAAAATATTGGCGGATTTAATCTCGTTGCAAATATAGGTAATTTATCTGCAACCGATGAGAATGTCCAACTATTGAGTGATGGGGACTTAACTCATACGACTCTGGGGAATGATTTACGCAGTTGGCAAGTACAATGGACGGCACCGGAAACAGACACAGCAGATGTCACATTCACTATTCTAGGAAACTCGGTAGACGGAAATAACGAATCTTCAGGTGATTCATGGAATACAGCAGAATATTCGGTGCAAGGAGTAAACTCGAGTGGTGGGACTCTAGTGGACTTCGGGAATATTGCTTGGTGGATAATCATCTTCGCTATACTAGCCGTGGCCGGAGGGGTAATTCTCGCCCTTGTCTTGAAGAACGATTTTGGGAAAACGGAATTGATGCATTGGCTAACAACATGTAATCACAAGGATATCGGACTACTGTACCTTTGGGCAACTATTCTATTCTCAGTAATAGGCCTAGCTTTATCAGTATTAATTCGATTGCAATTGATGGTTCCCGATAACGAATTCTTGACGGGCGGATTATTCAATGAAGCGGTTACGATGCACGGTGCTGTCATGGTATTGTTCGCTATCTCACCAATGTCATTCGCATTTGCAAATTACATCGTACCATTGCAAATCGGTGCCCGCGATATGGCTTTCCCGAGATTGAATGCATTCTCATTTTGGACGATGTTGCTAGGTGGACTAGTGGCCGCATCAGGATTCTTCTTCGGTGGAGCGGCTGATGCGGGTTGGACTTTTTACAGCCCTCTGACCAGTCTTGAATACAGCCCTGGCGCTGGAATTTCATTAGCCGGCGCAGGATTAGTGCTACTCATTCTTTCAGTGAGCGGGAGCACAATCAATTTCTTGGTCACAATCTTACAAATGCGAGTACCCAGTATGAAATTGATGCAGATGCCTATGTTCTCTTGGAACATTCTATTTACAGTAATTCTCATGCTAGCAGTATTCCCTGCGCTTCTCGGAGCAGTGTTAATGCTCGTTGGAGACAGAGTATTTGGGACTCTTTTCTTTGACCCGAGTATTGATGGAACTACTTGGTGGCTCCACATCTTCTGGTTCTTTGGACATCCTGAAGTGTACATCGTTCTATTGCCGGGGCTAGGAATGGCGATGGAAGTTGTACCTACATTTGTGAAGAGAACATTGTACGGCCGGAGGATTATAATTTGGGCATTAGTAGTAGCATCAATAATTAGTGTCCTAGTTTGGGGTCACCACATGTTCATAACAGGAATTAATCCTACGTTCAGAAAATTCGAAACGATTGGAACAGAACTTGTAAGTGTCCCATTTGGATTAATTTATCTGAGCCTACTCGCCACGTTCTACAAGTCAAAACCTCAGTTTGACAAATTACCCTTAACTTTTGTAATGGGTGCGATTGGAATTTTCCTCGTTGGAGGAGTTACTGGAGTTTACCTCTCAAGTGTAGCTATGGACGTTCAACTTCGAGGCACATACTACATCGTTGCTCACTTTCACTACACATTAGGTTCAGTTGCTGTAATGACTCTAGGAGGGATCTATTATTGGTATCCTAAAATGTTTGGAAAGATGTTGGATAGAACCCTCGGATGGTGGCATTTCTGGCTTACATTCTTAGGCATAAACTTGACTTTTATTCCACTGTTTGGGATGTGGGATATGCCGCGTAGAATTTATTCATATGGCTCAGAAACGGGATGGGCAAACGAGCATTTTTGGTCAACAATTGGTTCGTTAGTTGTTTTCCTCGGCCAAGCAATATTCTTTTGGAATTTCATTCGAAGTATGAAGCATGGTAAAGATGCTGGAGATAATCCTTGGGGTGGGTCTACTTTTGAATGGTCAACCTCATCACCCCCGCCACCAAATAACTTTGATGAACTCCCTGAAGTCATTCAACAATAATTCCTAAATACATATGTTGAAATCAAATAATTAATCACTCAACAAAGAAGATATTTCTTACAATAAAGTGAAAAAATGAACATGTACGGGAAAGCAGGCATTAGGGAATGTGTTTGGGGGCTTATACATGCACGCATTAAGAAAGAATGATGTTGAGGAATCAATTACTCAATCATTGAAATTCAACCAAGTGGCGATTATTGCTCATGACTTCAATCGAAACTCTGCCGCATTGGGTGATATGAAAGGATTAATTCAAAGGGGCTTCCATGTAACTCCGATTAATCCAGATATGGCTGAGAACAATATTGAATTACTAGGCATGAAGGTCTGTAAAACCGTTTCAGATGTGGATGATGACTTGCAAATTGTCGTGGTTCATCTAGATTCTGAGTGGATTTATGATGTGATAAGTGACTTGTCATCAAGGACTGAACGCTGGGGTGATATTCGCACTATTTGGTTAGAACCGGCGGTAGAGATTCCTAAAAAAATATTATCAGATGCTCATGATTATGGTTGGATGGTCGTTCAGAATCATTGCATTTTAGCCGAAGTAATGGAACGAAATATTTCACATTGTTAACCCCCCTCGTCCCGAATATGTTCGGGGGTAAGGATGCAATTATTGCCCTCCCCCGTACATTTAGGGGAATCAACATTCACCGACAGAAAATCAAAATTGCCATCGTAACTATAGTGTGTTTTTCGCTTTTAGCTGGCTCGAGAGTTGTCGCCGAATCAGATGGGATTAGCGGTTCAACTGTAAATAATGGCTGCATTTGCCACGGCGGCGGCGTAGCTGATGATAGTATCACTATTACCTTATCCGGACTTCCTGAAGGGAATTATTCGCCAGGTGAGTCATACAACTTGACACTTTCAATTCTTGGAGGTGGGGAACTTTCTGGCCAGAACCAAGGAGGATTCAATCTGAAATCTAGTTCAGGAGAATTGACACCTGTTGATTCGTTTACCCAAGTAGAAAACGGTGAATTAACCCATACTACAGCAGGTAACGATGTTCGAGAATGGAACTTTACTTGGACCTCGCCTGATGCAGGGTCGGTAACCTTCACCACCTATGGGAATGCAGTTGATGGAGATGCTAGCCCGAGTACGCAAGACCTATGGAATGGATTCACAATAACTGTTGACGGACCACCGAGCCAAAATAACAAGATTGGATTTCGGACTGACAGCGGAGAAGAAAATAATAGCTTGCCATATGTGTTATTCGGATTTGTCGTGATGCTTGCAATCGTAGTACTACAAAGATTAGAGGATGAAAAATAAGAAATGGGATGTCTTAATAATGAAGGAAAAATACCAAGGAACTGTGTCAGCCCAACGTTTATTGATTCAAATTAGGCTACCAGAAACCCACTGGGCTGCTATCATCACACGTTCTCACCCCCACTTAATTTTACGAGTGGTAGAACACATGCCATTACCCAAAGGCAGAGGAAATGTCATGGCCGAAATAATTGGAATTGATACACCCGCAATAAGGAGTACATTGAACTCGATTGATTCAATTGAAGAATTCACCTTCATGGAAGAATTTGATTCAGCCGTGGAAGCACTTTTGCATATTGGTAAAGGAGGAGGGGGATTCCTACGACCGCTAATGGAGGCAGAAGCAGTTCCAAAAACACCTTTCGAAGTACGTGATGGATGGGTGGAGTGGGATTTAATCGTAGACCAAGAACACGCACAAAAATTAGTCCAACAATTGAAAGACCAAGAATTTACTCACCGAATTCTTGGATTTGGACAAACAACGAATAAAAGGCTGTTAACAGTTCGCCAAAGAGAAGTTTTTGACCGTGCTGTCCTAGAAGGATATTACGATACACCGAGGCGAATCACGCTAACAAATCTAGCAAAAAAAATGGAAATATCAAAGTCCACACTTTGCGAAATGGTTCATTTAATTGAGAAGCATATCATAGAAGAATTCGCTGATAGTATTAGACACCAAAGTCCAAAAGAAGATACAAATTGAGGATGATCTGTCAAAAGGATAGTTTGAGCATGAATTAAAAAGGATGGGGAGAGGCGAAAACCATGAGTGAGACAGAAGTTGTAGAGAAGTACGAACCCAATTTCCAAGCTTGGGTTGAGCAATTTGGAGAATGGCAGACACGAATTGGGTTTGACCCTTCTTGGCTAGGTGACTATAGATTCGATATCAAGTTTGACTGGGACAGCGCTGGAGATGAAATTGAATTCGGAGATTTCAAAGGAATGCCAAAGTGGGAACGAAGGATGCAAATCCCACAACAAAGTGTTCGTGATGCAATCATCAGTATGATTAGTGTTCAAGGCGACACCGAGTTTGGTAGTGTTGAACAGCAATGGCATTTGCTTGACAGCGCACCAACTGAGTACGATAGAAAGTCAGCCCTCAGAATCATGTGTGAAGAACAACGACATGGTTGGCAAATGGCTTATGTCCTTTGCAACTATTTTGGAGAACATGGGATTCGTGAAGCACAAAAATTGCTTGAGCGCAATTCTGCTGCAAATCCAATTCGTGGTGAAGCAGACCGCCCTCGTCTACTAGGTTCTTTCAATGAACCAATTGACAACTGGCTTGATTTCTTCTGCTTCACTCACTTCATTGACCGTGATGGAAAATTCCAACTCAAAATGTTGAGTACATCTTCCTTCAAACCACTTGCTGCAAGCATGGGTCCGATGCTAAAAGAAGAATCATTCCATCTTGGCACCGGCGCAAATGGACTGCGCCGAATTGTAAAGCAGGGAGTAATACCGATTTCACTACTTCAAAAATACATGAACAAGTGGGTCTCAACTGGACTTGATTTGTTTGGAGTTGACGAATCAACATCTGCTCAGTGGGCTTATGTTTACGGAATCAAAGGTAGATATGACGAACGAGAGGCAGGGATTCCTGCGGACCGTGAGCACCTAAATGAAGAGAGCAGAATGCACTACTTTGATGAACTCGCAAAAGAGATGGAGAGAATCAACAAGGGTCGTCACGAAGGGCAACCTAAATTATTCATCCCATCGGATAAGTTCCATCGCAGTGTTGGAAAGTTTGTCGACATCAGAACCACCGTACATGGAGAACCATTTGAGGGAGATGACGCGGCTTGGGAGCAATATCTACACGACCAGTTACCTAACGATGAAGATGTAGCACAACTCGATGAATACTTCAAAGAAGAGTGGATTCAATACCGCGAGTGGAAGGACTGAGGTGAATGAGATGCAGGCATTCGCCCTGCTAAATGTAAATCGCCAACGGTTGAAACCGTTCTTCGAGCGTGTACCTGAATTATTCGCAGCACACCACCATCATTTGTCTCAAAATGATGCGGGATATGAAGAATTATTGTATCGTGTTTACAGACCTTACACCGAACACATGTTGGATATGATTGATGAGTGGATGGGCCATGAAACCCGGTCTTGGAGAACAGAGGTAAACCGTGAGGTAATGCTCATGTTGTACGCAATTCGTTACCCTGACACACTTCTTCTCGAGAGTCTCTCTAGTGATGCTAGTTCAGATTTGAAAAGAATATCCGGATACCTACACTTCATGCACCACACCTACACGATTTGGGATGATGATACAAGAAAAGGACTGGCAAAACTGGGTTTTGAAATTCCCGAATCTGAGAACGTAGATGCCTTTGTTTATGGGGCTTATATTTCTAGTATTGAACTAGTAAAGGAATTAGCCCCATTTACTTGTTTCCTGGAACATGATGTGCCGCGGCAGAGATTGTTTCAGGCGGCTTTAGCCGCTTACGGACGTGAAGGCTGATTACAATTTTTCAGCAATTGTAATGGCGGCGAGGTGGCTCGGCTTTTACATGGAGATTCGCTCTGTTGCCGTAATTGGTGCCGGAACAATGGGTGCTGGTATCGCTCAAGTATGTGCACAAAGCGGTTGGCAAACCAACCTTTTTGATGCTTTTCCAGAAGGATTGGAACGTGGCATGAATGCAATAAACGAATTTTGGGATAAGGGGATTGCTCGTGGGAAAACAACTTCTGAACAGAAGGCTGAATGGCAGGCGAACTTGACTGCTGTTAACGACATGGTAGAAGCCGTTTCTGATGTTGACCTTGTGATTGAGGCTGTTCCCGAAATTCTCGAAATTAAAGCGAGTATATTTCAGGTTCTCGCATCAGAAACAAAAGATGATTGCATCTTAGCAACAAATACATCCTCACTTTCAATATCTGATATTGCGTCAGCATCTGGGAAGCCAGAAAGAGTCATTGGGATGCATTTCTTCAATCCGGTTCCAATCATGAAATTACTTGAAATCGTGAAGCATGATTTGGTATCAGAGGAGACGATTGCGTTCGCGCAGAAAGTAGCAGAGAAGATGGGAAAAACCAGCATTTTGGTCAACGATGTTGCAGGATTTGCTACCAGCAGGCTTGGAGTTGTAATCGGCAATGAGGCGATTAGGATGCTAGCTGATGGAGTCGCCTCAGCCTCGGATATTGATACAGCAATGAGATTGGGGTACAAGCACCCAATGGGTCCACTGGAATTGACTGACCTTGTCGGATTGGATGTCCGATGTGATATTCTCAACAATTTAGCAGATTCGTTTGATGATGAATCGTATCTCCCACACCCATTACTCGTGAAACTTGTAACAGCAGGTGATCTAGGAAAGAAAACCGGAAGGGGATTCTACGATTGGACAAGTGGCGAGAAGGTTGAACGAAATGACGCATGAAAAAATGCTCTACCTTTGGTCATTATTAGTTGAACAGGTTAAACAACACACCTCCGAATTAAGGGTGAGAAGAGATGAGATGGGAGATTATAGACTTGCACGTGAAGATGGAAGGCCATTCTGTAGTGTTGTAGTTTTTCACTCACATGTGAGTGTTTTTGTCCTTCCAATAGGTTATCTCCCCGACCTAATACCAACCTCTTTGTTGGTCAGAAAATCAGGAAGAGTCACTTTCAAATTTAAAGATGAAGATGACCCACTTTTGCCAATAGTCAGTGAATTGATAGGTCGATGCTACGCGGCTCGTGACCTTTATTGATTGAAAAAATCAATATTCATTGAAAATCTGGGTCTCGCTTTTCAAGAAATGCATCAACACCTTCTGAGAAATGTTCTGTTTGGCTTGCTCCAACAATACGTTCCTGTTCATTATGAAGTTGGGTTTCAAAATCATTGTAGGATTGGCTGTCGAGTAATTGCTTCGTGCCTGCTCGGCTGGATTTAGCCCACTTACCCCACGAAATTGCTACTTTTAGAGAACGTAATATCAAATCATTTAGGTTTGTAATTTCATCAATTACTCCGAGTTTCAATGCTTCTTCAGCAGACCATGTTTCATTATTGAAAAAGAATTTCTTGGCTCTTTGAATACCAACAAGACGAGGCAGCAACCATGTAGTGCCACCATCAGGACTCAATCCAAGTGAGAAAAAGGCCGCGGCAATTTTGGTTTGTGGGATTGCAATTCGGTAATCAGCGGCTAATGCAAGCCCCAACCCGCCTCCTGCGGCCGCACCATTCATCGCCGCAACATAGACAGTGTCAGATTGCCTGATTCGAACCAGTAAAGGATGTAAAATATCTGTTAAACCTTGTACTAAGTCTGATATTGTACCATCATCATAGCATTCTCTAAATTCATTGATATCAGCACCTGCACAGAAAAAATTGCCAGTGCCTGTTAGTACAAATGCACAAATTTCATCATCATCAATTAGTGAATTGATAGTCTCTGAAATGATTGTCATGGCCTCAATACTAAACGCGTTTTGAGCAGATTCTGCAGTCAGAGTAACTAATGCAACCCCACCATCCAACCGTTCAACACTTAGTGCCATGAATGGCCG
Organism: Methanobacteriota archaeon; assembly: GCA_016845345.1. Lineage (GTDB taxonomy): Archaea > Thermoplasmatota > Poseidoniia > Poseidoniales > Thalassarchaeaceae > MGIIb-Q1. The sequence goes on along the minus strand of JAERSV010000004.1, from coordinate 30,677 downwards.
TTGAGGTTCCCCCTCTTGAAATGCATGAAACCATAAGAGATTGCACCGTGGCCCATCACATGATGAGCAGAGAGGAACTCTACATCAATGGAGAATGGGTTGCGGCAAGTGGTGATGGTGAAATTGAAGTTGTTAATCCTGCAACTGAACAAGTCATTGGTTCAGTTCCTGTGGGTTCGCAAACTGATGTGGATGCAGCAGTAAATGCAGCGTCTGCAGTATTTCCATCTTGGTCACAAAGTTCCATTGAAGACAGGATTGGATATCTTAACGCCCTTTCAGCGGCCTTCAAAGACCGAGGCGAAGAACTCGCCCAACTTATCACAGCAGAAGTTGGCACACCAATCGGCTACAGTAGAATGGCAATGGTTGGAACACCTCGTGTGGTGGCCCGCTCGTACGCCAAGATGTTAGAGAACTTTGAGTGGGAAGAAGAGATGCGTAACTCTCTAATCGTCAAGGAACCAGTTGGGGTCTGTGCATTTATTACCCCGTGGAATTTCCCCCTTCACCAGATTATTGGCAAGGTCGCTCCAGCAATTGCAGCAGGTTGCACAATGGTACTAAAACCATCAAAAGAGGCTCCTCTAAATGCCTTCATTTTGGCGGATATCATTGACGAGATTGGCTTGCCTGCTGGTGTATTCAATCTCGTAAGCGGCCACGGATCTGATGTCGGTGAATATCTTTCAAGCCATCCAGACGTCGATATGGTATCATTCACAGGCTCGACTTCTGCAGGAGTCAGAGTAAGTCAGGCAGCGGCCCCATCTGTAAAACGAGTCACACTCGAACTTGGTGGTAAAAGTGCCAATGTCATTTTGGATGATGCTAACATCGTTAGAGCCGCAAAATCATCAGTTGGTGCCTGTTTTGCTAACTCTGGTCAAACCTGCTCTGCCCTAACCCGCCTCATCGTTCCTGAAAGCAGAAAGGAGGAAATTATCGAAATCATTGCTGGCCGAGTTGCTGGTTTTACTGCAGGCGACCCGCTTGACGAAAGCACACGTTGTGGCCCAATGGCATCCGCAAGGCAACAAGCCAGTGTTAGCGATTATATCGCTAGTGGAATTTCAGAAGGGGCAACTCTAATATCCGGCGGTGAAGGAATGCCAGATGGACTTGAGACTGGATTTTTCGTTAAACCAACAGCATTTGCAGATGTTACACCCGACATGAAAATTTGGAATGAGGAGGTATTTGGCCCACTCCTCACAATCACAACGTATAGTAGTGAAGAAGAGGCTTTGGCTCTAGCCAATGATTCAGAATATGGACTCTCAGGAGGAGTATGGTCTGAAAATGAGGAGAGAGCACTTTCTTTTGCAAAAAATATGCGAACCGGGCAAGTGAGTATTAATGGAGGACCTTTCAATATCTCAGCACCATTTGGTGGTTACAAGATGTCGGGGAATGGGAGAGAACTTGGCGTTCATGGATTGCAAGAATTCCTAGAATTGAAGGCGATTCAACGTTAACGACAAAGCGTCTATACGGGAAATAGTCTGTTAACAATTTAGGAGATGAACAAGATGACAGGTGGCGAAACCAACCGTCCCCCTCGCTTACTATTGATTTCGGGCGTTTCGGGAGTTGGCAAATCAACCCTCGCTACTCAAGTTGCCACTTCTCTAAAGTTCGATAGAATTGCTGGTAGCGATACTGTTAGAGAAGTCCTGCGTACAGCCACGACGCCTTCAGCAAACCCTGCTTTATTCCGTTCTACTTTTTCAAGCGGAGCAACCGGTGATTCCGCTACCGATTGGCTGGACGCCTGCTCAGCAGTTGAAGCAGGACTTGAAGCAGTGATTTCGCGGGCTCGGCGGGAAGGAATTGACTTAATCGTGGAAGGTGCTCACATCATTCCATCAAATCGTATTCTCGCGGACTGGAAAAATCAAGGTGGGGTAGCAATCGGATTAACATTGACAATTGATAATGAAAATGTACACCAAGAACGAATAGAAGCGAGAGAAGTGAATACTCATCGTGGGGCATCTCGTTACCTCGCATCTTTTGACCGCATCCGCGCAATCCAAACAGCGCTAATTACTAGAGCCAAAGGTTCTAACTGGAAAGTAATTGACACTCATCTGCAAGCAGAATTTGTTGATAAAATAAGACAGCAATTTGACGAAGAATGGTATAAATTACGGTGATGATATGGTTGTTGCAAAACCTAGACCATGGTATCCATATCTTGCAAGTTTTATTATTCCTATTTCAGCAATAATCGGCAATCTCGTGGGTGGCCCACTCGCTGGTCTAACTATTTTCATCGCTCTGGTGTTATTCCCAATTATTGACCATTTTTCTGGGCAATCCACAAAACCCACATCCCCCCCAAAAAACGATACACCCTTCCAAACAATTCTCATTCTCCATGCTCTTCTAAACCCGATTGTTATCGCAACTTTGGCGTATCATGTATTCCTTGTTGGTAACGCCCCAACTCTGTGGTTAGCTGGATTTTCTACTGGCATCGCGTGTGGGGTTTCAGGGATAGTTGTCGGGCATGAACTCGGACACACCAAACCCCGATCTATTCCTTGGTTGCTTGCAAGAATGAACCTAATGTTCGCTTTCTATCTTCATTTCACTACCGAACACAATTACAATCATCACAAAAATGTTGCAACCGTGAAAGATGCTGCTAGTGCACCAGCCGGTAAAGGATTGTGGCTTCATCTTTTACAGACAGTTCCTGGGCAATTTACAAGCGCTTGGAAAATTGAAAAGAGACGATTACAGAAGAGAGAGAAATCAACTATGTTTTTTTCCAATCCAGTATTCAAAGGTCTCATTATAGAATCTGTTTTCATAGGCGTTGTTTACTGGTTTGCAGGGGCTTGGGTGGCAATTGCTATCCTCTATCAAGCCGCTATCAGCATTTTCTTATTGGAGTATGTCAACTACATCCGCCATTATGGTTTACAGAGAGAAGTTGATGAAAAACAAACTGAAATGCATTCATGGCAAACCCTGAAACGACTTTCACGGTGGACTCTTTTTGAGTTAACTCTCCATCCAGCCCACCATCTAGAGGCAAGTAAACCATTTTGGCAATTAGAACCCTATGAGAATGCGCCTAATCTTCCCTCAGGTTATTTTGCAATCTTTTGGCCATGTCTTCTCCCTCCTCTTTGGAAGAGGATGATGGCCCCCCGTCTTTTACGAACAGTAAATGAATAAGTCATGTAAGGTCAACCGTCACTGAATGTGATGTTGTTTTCAGACGCGCCCCACGGTCAGCGATGCCCACCTCACAGGTAATGGTGAATACACCGCTATTATTTGCAGCACTGATGTCACTCAAAATGATTTCAACGCCACGATGCTCTCCATGACGCATTAGGTCGGCAGATGTTGAATTGGCGGCCGCGTCGATCGCTTCTTGCCAATCGGCACCATCTGCTACCAAAGTACTACTTCGATTCTCAATAGTTGGTTGCCACACTTCCCTAAATGAATTCGTTACTTCTAAGACTTCACCATTGCTAGTATCATAAGGGTCTCCTAGCGAAGCAACAGAAACACCGAACCAAGCCATTGCTAGGAGTGAAAGCATCAAAATAATGCCAGTTGCCAACAACATTTGACCTGAGTCATTCTTTGTTCGCCTCATCATCAGACACCCCCACCAACATACCATACTTGCAGAGAAACCGTCCATACATTGCCGGTATCTCCAACCAATTTGTGAACACTCAGAGTTCTTCCATCAGGTGTACTACCTTGGCCGTACCTCGCTAAGTCACCCTCATTTTTAGCAACCCAACAATTACCCTGTACCTGCCCTGGTAATCCTTGTAATAATTCGTTACATGTCTCATCTAAGTCGCCCGCTGAAAGGCTTTCTGCAAGTTGATTAGTATGATTTGTTGTGTCATCTGCTACTACTCCCATCTGCTGGATAAATGCATCTTCTGCAGCCAATTGTAATTGACCATCTGAAGAGGCTGAAACAGGATCAGGAATCTCTAGTTGTAAGATGAAAGTTGCTGACATAAAAAATAGCCAAAACAAAGTCAGCATTTCCAACACATGAACTTGTGCAAAAGGATTTGGAGAAAGCTGTCGCTGATTCATGAACTAATCACCCTGGAGAAAAGTAACCAAGGGCAGGATTCAAACCCATGTCTCCTGGAACTCCTAACAAATCAGGTGAGAATGCTACGAAATTAAACGCGATAGTTGAGATGATTAGCATCATTCCAGCGTGTTTCATTCCACTTGATAGTCTGCCTGTAGCCATCAATCCCGCCATCGCTCCGTTTCCAAGACCCTGTGCGGTTACACCATAGAAGAACACAACTAGGAAGAATAGAGGGTCAATTGCACGAATTACCATGTTTCCAATTTGAGCGCTATCATCACCCGAATTTGCTGATGAAATTGCGGGAATGAAAACCTTAGCAAGAACAACAATAACACCTAGGAAAACGAAATATGATGTCCAAATAACTGCAATATATGAGGCAATAGCCCGTTCTCTTTCACCTTCCAAGAATTTGATTTCACGACTATCATTAGCAGCGGTTACCAAGATATCAGAAATTTTCCCTCCTGCCCTATTAGCCTCTCCAATCAAACTGATTGCTCGTTTCACTAACGGAGTTCCTACCCGTTCGGCAAAGAGAACAATCACATCTCCAAAGGCTACACCCCAGGATAATTGCTGAGACATTTTCTGAACTTCGTTATTCAAAGAACCGTATTCTGAATTTGCCAGCGTTCTAACCGCTAGAGTCATTGACAATCCTCCTTTCCAATATTCGGCCAAATCACGAAGGAAGTCAGGGAATTTCTCTTCCATCGCATTGATTGCTTTCATCTTTTTATCCCAGTACACAGCACCAGGATAAACGAGGAAAATGAATCCATATCCAAAGAAGTTGATGAAAATTAGCGGCCTTAAGTTGAAGGGTCCAAGGTTTACTTCTGGCCCAATAAATTGATTTTTGTTGTTCATCCAATCAGGGATACCATCGTATGTATCAACTTCAAGTGTAAGTGTGAACTCTTTCATTCGAGGATAACTTCTATCAAATTGTAGCCAAACTTCCCACCCTTCACCAGGTAGAGCATTCATCACTTCTAAGTAACAATCACCCTCTTGATTAGTGACTCCAGATACCGAATAAGATGTCCCAAGCCCACCACCTGTGGACGGTTCCCATATTTGTATCGTATACGGGAAATCCTCGTCGGCTTTCGCGACGCACGACATCCGCATTTCCTGAGGAGGATGAGAAAGCGTTCCTAATCGTTCAGGGGCAATGCCGGTAACATCGAATTCTTGTCCTCTTCCAGGCCCCTTCACATTATCCCACTCAACCTCCATTGTTTGGGTTGAAGTTCTTTCTTTGGTGAAGAAACAAGATTCATTTTGGGTATAATCAGGCAATGCCAAATTTGGGTCGAAACCACAGGCAGAGTTGATGAATACAGGATTGCCATTGGCTGGGGCAGGAGTCAGTATTCCGAATACAAGGCTTGCATTGGTAGCCCAAAAAGCAAGGAACACTATACCAATAAGGGCCGAGGTAATTGAAATCACAAGGAAATTACGTCGTGTATTATCGTCCTTTGGGAAATTAAGGTCAACGCGAATTTTCTTTTTCTTGTTTCTTCTTGCCATTTCTCACCCCCCCGTCTCACATCTCCATCTCTTTACTCATTAACCAAACCAAGGCAGAGTAAGAAATGTGAATCACAGGAAGTACTCCAAGTACAACCGCATATACCATTCCTTCAGAAATTTCAGAACCAGCACCAGACACCCAGAACATGATGACTAACATAACAATCAGGAACAGTGGCATTGCCACTGCAACCACAACATAGGACTCAGCCATCATTGCCAATGTCTCAAGGAAAACACCCAATCTAGTTCGGTTTTCTCTCATGTAATGTTCTGCTCTATTTAGGAAATAAATTTTCAAACTTCCTCCGGACGATAATGTACCTACCATACCTTGGAAAAATTCTGACACCCAAGGGGATGCCGCCCTGTCTACTGAAAGTCTGATTGCTGTCACCAAGTCCATGCCAAGCAGAGTGATGTCACGATAAATCATGGCTGAATCATAAGCGATGTCACCATAAATTTCCTGATTCAACGCTAGAGATTTGAAGATGTTTGCAGGTGTTGCGTTTGCTGCAGACATTGCTGCGGTGTATGATGCGGCGTATGGAAGGTACTTCTCTAGCGCTTCTGAGCGCTCTTTTTTACGGCGTTCTGCGGCTCCCAAGAAATGCTTGTATGAGAAGTATGGGCCAAAGAAGCCACAAACTGCAATCAACCCATACCTTGCAAATCCGGGTACTACTTTCGTTGAATAATGAGGGCACCCACCATAATTAACGACAACCCCATCTGGGCCTTCTCCACTCCAAGGAATACTTGGGTCAACATCGTTGGCGTGCCAGAATGCCCAGTCAATACAAGGATAAATTGACTCAGGGTTTTGCATATTTTCCCACAACGCGAATGCTCCGATTTCAGGCAATAAGGCTAAGACTAAAACTCCAATAAAAATACCAAAAGCGACGACAGTAGACATGATTGCTGTGGCTTTGTAAACCTCAGGCATAATGCGAATATCAGCCTGCAATAGAGTTTTCTGAAGGCCTACATCTTCACGAACTTTTTTGCGCAACAATTTGCCTAAGATAGCATTAGAAAAACGTTGCCAACCTGAAAGAATCATTCCGTCAAAGCGGACTTTTTCCTCTTCCGCCTTCTTGGCCAATCATTTCACCTCTCTCACTGTAGACCATCAACTCTTGCAAGTACTGCTTGAGGCCTGACATAATATTCAGTGATAATTTGAGCAACTTGATCGGCTTTTCGGATATCATTGAGAACCATCCAATCTAGGATGCGCTTTCTAGTGCGCAATTCATCACGCATCCGTTCTTGTGAATAATTGATTTTAACCATGATTTTCTCAAGAACATATGATTTACCAGAGAAATCGAAGTCATCTCTTGAAGGGTCCCATTTGAACACTTCATTGGTAATAACTTCTAGACTGTGAGGGTCAACACCAACAATCTCAACAATCTGTTTTGAACGCCTTACACGTCGGCCATTAATTCGGGTCTGAATTTGAATCACACAGGCTTCCAAAGCAGGCAAAAGAACACGAGGTATGTCAATTGGTTTGTTCTCTAATCTGTGAACTAGTGAAGGAACCGAGTCAGCGTGAACGGTTGAATATGAACAGTGTCCAGTAGCCATGGCTTGGAACAAAACATACGCTTCTGCACCACGAATCTCACCCACAATGATGTATTCAGGTCGCTCTCTTAGAGCCGCCTTCAATAGTTCGAATTCTCCAATCACACCATCATCAGATTCACCACCGAATCCTTGTCGAGTTAACCCAGGAATCCAATTTGGTTGTGGGATGTTAACTTCACGAGTTGATTCAATACTAACGATTTTCATTTGCCATGGAATAAACAATGCCATTGCATTCAGAGTTGTTGTTTTACCCGATGCCGTTCCACCTACAAACAGCATTGAGATACCTTGCTGGAAACAAATCCACAAGTAGGCAACCATCAGTGAAGTCATAGTTCGGAATGCAACAATATCGCAAGGCGAAAATGGATCTTCTCTGAATCTGCGAATACAGAAAGTTGAACCTTTCGTTGAAATCTCATAACCCAATTTCATGACAATTCTTGAACCATCCATCAGGGTTGCGTCAAGCAATGGTTCCGCAACAGAAATGTGTTTGCCACAGCGTTGTGCCAACTTGATAACATAGGATTCAAGTTCTTCATCAGTAGGCCACAGAATTGATGTTTCAACTGACTCAAACTTACGATGGTATGCGAAAATCGGAATTCCTGTGCCATCTAATGATACATCCTCAACATTTGCATCATTCATCAGAACATCCATGCGGCCATAACCAATCAAATCGCGCTTAAGATAGTAAAAAATCTTCGAGCGTGACTTCTTTGTGATTCTCATTCCATAAGATTTGATGATTTGGTCCATTGCCGCTCGCAAATAACCCTCCGGGTCAGTATCAATTTCTTCAATATCTGCAGTCAAAGACCTAACATAAATATCCATTATTTCTTCAAATTGTCCCTGTTCCTTCTTGTTGAGAGGTGGTTCTATTGCTTGATAAATAATGTTCAACGTTCTAAGGTCACGAACAATCCTTGCAAACGAATGAGGTGGTGCAACGGGGTACTTATCAAGTTCCTCATATTGTTGTTTCTGGCGCTTTCTTCGTTGGCGTTGTGGTCGACCACGTCCTTTTCGTGCCATGTCCAAACCTCCGTCTCCGCTTATGCGACCCTTGTCTTTTCACTATAACCTTTGGTTATAGAAAATGGCTTTGGAATTGAACTATCTATTATTGATGATTTTACAACCAATTTTTCACGTGCTCAGGAATCATATGTGCACAAAAATTTTCAAGTGCTCAGGAATCATATGTGCACAAAAATTTTCAATTTTCAAATGCCCTTCGACCCCATCTTCTGTTAAGCATCATTAAGAATGAAATTCCAAGAATGATTAAACCTGCACTAACCCCAAGAATTCCTCGCAATCCTCTGCCAGCAACATTCTCCTCAACTAACACAGAAGTTGTTGCATTCAACCCCTCCTCTGAAACCATCTGACCCCAATTCTCGTAAATTGTCATATCGCCTTGAGTGAATGAAATGAGGAATAAGGCAAGAAGAGGAATTATTGTCCCAATGTAAAACCACACCATAATCGAGATGTCAAATATTGCCTTATTGGGGCGTGGGCCCATCAATAACGCAGTCAAAGAAACAATGTAAATTGAATTGGCAACCATCACGATAAGAGCGGCTGGCAAAGCCCATAATTGGTCGAGAACGATTGACATTACAAACAAGAAAATGACCGAAATCCAAGTTGTAATCAAAAAGTAAACGACGATTTTTGCTCGCAATAGTTCGGGAAGTGCAACAGGAAATCCATTGAGATAATCTGGTGAATCCATACCATTTAACCAAGAGTAAAATTGGAATCCAAAAAATCCGAGAAACGGAGCATAAGAAAGTAGATTGAATGGTATTGGGAATGAGGCGAAATCAACTAACCAAGCCAATAACAACAAGAAAAGTAGTGGAACGGTATATGAGATGAGCATCTTCACTAATGTGTTTGAACGCCACAAATCTACCAAATCTTTAGCCACTAACAAGCGCAATGTTCCGTTTCCAAGGAATGGAAGTCTCTGCCAAACAGGTGTGAATAGTTCGCTTTTTGTAGTGACATGAATTTCAAAATCATCAGGCACTAAATGAGCACCTATGTAAGCTAGCAAAAATGAGATTGGAATACTTACCAATGGTATCCAATGATGATGTGAAAATTGGTATAACATTCCAGGAATTAGCAATTGAATGTCAACAATTTGTAATGCCCCAAGTAACCCAACAGAAATCCCAATCATTGGAATTATGTAAGACCATTTACCCCCTTTACTAAATAGAGCAGAAGCAATGAATGAAAGCGCTAATCCTTGGGACAGTGTGGTGGTTAAAGCAAGCAGTACAACTGGAAGTGAGGCCCACTCAAGTGGTGTTGAAAGCCCGGCGAATTGTTCGAGCAAAATCCCCCCTGCCATACCTATTATTGTTGGAACTAATAACATCAAAACATAGTAGGAAACTTCCTTTGAATAGTATGCAAAATAATTGGTTACCAAATCGAGTGGTTGTACCGCGGGAATCGCAAGTAGGAAATTTTTTCCACCTGCTCGTTGAGAAACCATCACTCTTCCAATAAAAGCAAAAGAGCCCATTGATAACGAAAATGCAAAAATTCCACCATGCATGTATAATTTCAATTGGTCCCAAGTAAATGCTTGATCTCCCGAATCCGAAGAAACCAAAACTTCACCAGTTAGGTATCTCAAACCGACAGTCAAAATCAGTGACAATAGTGCAAGCATAACTGGAAAGAGTGCAATATGTCGCCTACGAGAGAAGTCAACAGCCTGCCGCCACTCCTCCTTGAACATCATTCGAAAAGTAACCCAAAATGAATCTGCAAGTTGAGGTGGGCGATAATTGGTGAGCACTCTCACTCCTCCTCACTACCTTCCATCGCCTCAATTTCTTCGAACGATGAACCCACAAGTCTGATGAATACATCTTCAAGAGTTTCATCACTTTTGTCTTTCAACTCATCAATGGTTCCCGCAGCCAGCACATGTCCTCGGTCAATAACAGCCACTCTTGTGCATACTCTTTCAGCAACTTCAAGAATATGAGTGCAGAGAAAAATAGTGCCTCCCTCGGCAACTATTTCCATCAACAAATTCCGGCACTTTCGCTGGTAAATTGGGTCAAGATTGACAAAGGGTTCGTCTAAGAAAAGTAAATTGGGGTTATGGATAAAAGCACCCGCGAGCATCACTTTTTGGCGCTGTCCCTTTGACAAGTCTTTGCACAGAGTGTTTCGCTTGTCCGGTATCCCAAACCAGTCTAACCAATGTGTAACTTTTTCTGGAATCTCATCTAAGTTACGAAGACGAGCGACGAATTCAAGGTATTCTGCCGCTGTTAGAAATGAAGGTGGGCTTTCTGATTCTGGTACAATCCCAACATTTGCCTTAACCATGCGTGGGTCCGCTCTAACATTAATTCCCAATACTCGAGCCCCTCCCATCGTTGGTCTAAGTTGGCCTGTGAGCAACTTGATGAAAGTGGATTTGCCTGCTCCATTCGGTCCGAAGACTCCGAAAAATTCTCCAGCAGCGACCTTCACATTCAATGGGTGCAGAGCGACAAAATCACCAAACGCCTTTCCGAGGTCTTTTGCCTCAACTAATGGTATATCGCTTTGTGACAAGATTACCCCTCCACTCAGAGACCTTTCCATTCAGGGTTCTCTCGATTGAGAAACGCGTTTACACCTATTTCCATATCTTCAGTATCAAAAAGTGCACAGAATAAGTCTCTTTCATGTTCTAGACCTTCTGCCATTCCATGCTCTAATGCACCCCTTACTGCTGCCTTAGCTGATTTGAGTGTTAGAGGTGATTTTGTTGCTAATGTGGTTGCTAATTGCATCGTTGTGTTTTGTAATTCCTCAGGTTCACAAAGTCGATTGACAAGGCCGATTCGATACGCTTCAGTAGCAGAAACCATCTCACCTGTCATGACCATTTCGATTGCTTTACCATAGCCGAGCAATCTTGCCAACCGTTGTGTTGCTCCGCCTCCAGGAATTAATCCAAGGTTGATTTCTGGAGTGCCGAAATTTGAACGTGTTGAAGCGACTCGTAAATCACATGATAACGCGATTTCGCTGCCTCCTCCCAATGCAAATCCATCAATAGAAGCGATGGTAGGCTTAGATAAATTCCAAATCGCTTCCCAAGCATTATTCTCAAAAATTGGTCGGACATCTTTTGAGTTCTTTCCGACGAATTCAGTAATATCTGCACCTGCTACAAAAGCCGGTGGTTTTTGCCGCTTACCCTCCTCAGCGGGTTCTGGACTCGCTCCACGAATCACTACAATCCTCACATCAGCATTATTTTCAGCATCTTCACAAGCGGCTTTCAAATCGGAAACAACATCACTGTTTAGTGCATTCAATTTACCCGGTCTATTGATTGTCCAAACCTCAACAACACCGCCAGAAGGATACGAGCTTTCAACTGCAACTTGATCAATTATGAGAGATTCAGACATATTATCACCCGATTTCATCTCTCATCGCATCTAACTTTGATTGGCTAACCGTAGGAGGCGGAGGTAGTGGCAAGCCCTCAGGTGGGGGAGGTAATTCATCAAATTCCACCTCCACTTCTTCCTCAAATTCGGTAGCGGCAACAAATCCAGCATCCAAAGGAATTCGCAATTTGAGAATCCTAGCATTATCTATTCTAACATATGTCGCACCGTAAGGATGACCCGGTTCAACTTGTTCAGGCTCATCAAGGACCGTTAGTCCGTGCCCGGGTTTAGTTAGAGTTGCTAACAAATCTTCACCTTCATCTTGCTTTGACCACATTCGGGCGGCTGATGCACGAATCTCAGCCAACTGCCCTCGCCTTCGCTTCTCAATTCGAGCCTTGATTTCCGCTCGTTGACCGCGACGCTCCTCAACAAATTCTTCAATATCAGCCTCTTCAACTTGTTCAGCACTTATGTCAACAACATATTCCTCAGCAACATGTACTTCTTCTTCAATTGCATCATCCTCGAGTTGAATAACATCATCTTCAATATTTTCGGATTCTGAGTCAGTAGATTCTGTAGAGGCGGCGACTTTTCTATCACGCCGGCTTCCACCATCCTCATCCTCAACAACCGCCTCAGGCAACTGAAATTCATCTTCCTTCTCATCAGGAATAGAACTCACTTGACGCTTGCGCGCCTTTTTCTTCTTTGGTTTACCACCAGTCAGTAATAATCCAGCAGCGAGCAACAAAAGTGAACCAGTAAAGATGTACCCATACAACTCACTTTCCCACTCACCGGAGAGGAATAATTGAAAGACGATGCCGAACAATAATGCGAGATACAGTAGTACACGACCAAACGACATACCTTCCCCTCCACACGCGAGCAGATGCGCCCCCTCTTTCACTATGACGGCTCATCGCCCAAGCAAATCCAACTGTTTTTTTATGCTTTCAAGCGCTTTTGCCCGATGTGAGAAAGCCTCTTTTGCCGTTTTATCCATTTGTCCAAAAGTACGACCCGAATCCTCTCCGTCGGGAGAAAAAATTGGGTCATACCCAAAACCTGACTCACCAAGTGTTTCAGTGGTTATTGTACCACGACAAATCCCTTCACCAAACACTAATTGTTCACCAGTGAATAGTACTGCACATGCTCGAAATTCTGCCCCTCGATTGAGGGTATTTGACATCAAATTAATGATTCCTGAAAGGCCAATTTGGTTTAGTACAGATGCTGAATTTACGCCGGGAAACCCCTTCAATTCATCGATAAAAAGGGCAGCATCTTCGACAAAAATTGCAGCATCTTGGCCAGTTTGCTTGAACAGTGCTTTTGCTTGTTCAATTTTTGCCATTGCAACTTCCCTCAAACTATCTGACTGTGGTTCTACCACAATTGGGACTTCACCATCCACAAGGAACTGTTCCACTTGGTATCCAAGTGGCTCAAAAAAGTGACTCGCCTCAGCCAATTTACCAGCGTTACCAGTAAGGAACAGGAGCCTCTTCACAACTGTCGCATACACTCCATGCGGTTGATAGTTCCGACAGTTCTTCTTTCGTCAATATCAAAGAGTGGCAGATAGTGGCCCCCTAACATGGAGCCGAAATCACTGTTCCTAGTTGCAATAGGAGGTGCGTTTGGGGCCGTGGCCCGTTATGCTATTTCCGAGTGGGTTCCCAGTGAATTTCCCTGGAGTACACTAGGGGTGAATGTGCTTGGTTCATTTCTACTAGGAGTGTTAATCGCGATGTCAATTATCAATGAACAAGTTTCTCCTGAAATAATTCTTCTTGTTGGTACTGGAGCACTAGGAGCCTTTACCACAATGTCAACCTTCAGCCTTGATGTGATTCAACTCATTGATTCTGGAAAACATATGCCGGCAGTCGGATACATGATGGCTAACTTCGCCCTCTGCCCACTCTCCGCCTTTATCGGTTGGAGATACATTCCAATGCTTTTCAGTTGAATCAACTAAGAGTGATAACGAACCCTAGACCGTATAGCATTGTAACGATTGATGACTTCTTCACTTTTTACAGGAGGTGAATCTGAACCAGTATAGGTCAGATTCTCAGCACTATTGTAACCCTCAAAAACCCATATCAAAGCTTCTTCGTGTTCTGGGTGGCTAGCACTTAGACACTCACTTAGCACCTGTAAATCTAAACCCATTCTCTCAACCTCTGTTGTTGATTGGGACAGACCAAAATCAATTAGAGAAATTCCATTATCATTATCCCAAAGTATGTTGTTAGTAGTTAGATCGCCATGCACAGCGCCAACTGAATGGAGTTGTCGAATCACTTTTCCAACTTCGAGCATTACGGTTTTAACATCAAATTCACTATCTCTCAATACATCAACTAATTGTGAACCTGGGACGAGTGATTGTATCATTGTACCATTGCTCATCTCGCACGCTAAAAGATGAGGCACCGGTAAACCTGAATTGGACAATCGGGCTAGCATTTTTGCTTCTGCTGCCATTCTATGATTTGTCAGTCTGCGATCAAGAGCTGGGTCTCGATAACCCCTTGGGCGCCTCAATTTTCGCACTGCTGCCAATCCCAAATAAAGCCCATTCGAAACCTCAGCCTCAGCGCCTACATGGATGATTTTTCCTTGCTCCCAAGCCAACATATCGCTGTCACACCCCTTTCGGACAGGTTTCCGGATAATGGATGCATTCAAAGCGGTGGCGGCAACCGGTAGATATCCCGGAAGTGGTTGAATGCAGAGCCTACCGCTGGCCATTTGCTCCATCAATGATGATGAATCAGATGCAGATTCCGACCTTACACGTCAACGAATTTTGTCCGCAAAACAGCAACTTGGTAACAAAGTGATGATTTTAGGACATCACTATCAACGTGATTCAATCGTTGAACATGCTGATGAAACAGGAGATTCATTTCTTCTCGCGAGAAAAGCCGCCGACTCAAATGCCGAATACATAGTATTCTGTGGAGTTCATTTCATGGCTGAGTCGGCCGACATTCTGACTTCAGACAAGCAAAAAGTTGTGATGCCAAATGTCAGAGCCGGATGTTCGATGGCAGATATGGCAGATTTGCCAGATGTTGAGGCATGTTGGAATGAACTTCTCAGTGAATGTCAACTTGATGACCCTGCAACTCGTGAAGACCCAGACAGTCCAGCGAGTAAAGGAGAAGCATACCTTGTACCTGTTACGTACATGAACTCAAGTGCTGACCTCAAAGCCTTCGTTGGATATCATGGTGGCCTTGTTTGTACCTCCACAAATGCCGCTGGAGTACTAGAGTGGGCTCTAGAGCGAGCCGGTGAAAATGGTAAAGTCCTGTTTTTCCCTGACCAACATTTGGGTCGTAACACTGCATTAGCAATGGGTTACCAAGAGGAAGATATGGCGGTTTGGAATCCAATGTCACAACCAAATTGGAATGACTTAAATTCCTCTAAGTTTGTATTATGGCATGGTTACTGTTCGGTTCACCAACGCTTCACTGTTGAGCAAATTGATAGTCTGCGAAAAGAGAATCCTGACGCATTGGTAATCGCTCACCCTGAATGTGAGCGAGCAGTAGTTGATGCCTCAGATGCATCCGGCTCAACAGAGATGATTCGCCGCTTTGTTGCTGATGCGCCAAGTGGCGCTGTCATTGGTGTAGGCACTGAAATCCACCTCGTCAAGAGATTGGATGCACAATATTCTGATAAAACAGTAGTCTGCTTAGACCCTGGTGTATGTCCTTGTTCAACTATGTACATGATTCATCCAGCATTTTTGGCTGATGTTCTTGAGTCGCTTGTGGCTGGAGAGGTAATCAATCAAATTGTCGTACCTGAGCAGATTGCTGACGATGCAATCTTGGCTCTTAATCGGATGCTTTCAATTACTAATTGAATGAAAGCAGATATTGGAATCATTCTTCTTCATCTATTGAATCTACGTTTTCCTTTTGTCTTTGAATCATCCATATTGACAGAAGTGGAATCAAAGCAATAATTGCAACTTGTAATGTGCGTGATGAGTATGGTTCAAAAGTTTCCTCAAGACTGTAGATAATCACCTCTGGTGGTTCTTCGCCCCCACTATCTTGTAGCCAAACAATGTAACCTTCCATCACTTGGGGTTCAGTCTGGTTTAACTCGTCCTCAGTGTGAAGTTGGTATGAATGGTTTTCCAAGATAATATGGTACTTGACATCCCAATCTAATTCTGCATTATTTGGGTCAATTGAATCTAGCCCCCACTTATGTTGCCAAGCAACCACGCCGTGCCCGATTGATGGGTTTGCGACGGGGAAGAGCGGGTCACCAATAATACGTTGTTCACCAGTGTCAAGGTTCACCATCACAAGACGGCTGACTGCTGACAAATTCACCTCCGCTACTAGATAATTTTCATCAAATGAAATTCCAGTAATGCTGGCGTTTGCATAATCAACTATGGCGCCAGTGAGCGCTAAAACTTGCTCATCCTTTGCTGAATCAACAGATGCATTGACGTGGACGGAGAGAGAACTCTGCACACCCTCGAGTGAGAGAATATTAGCTGTCATAGGTGAACTTTCTGTTACCCAGGCTAAACTATTCCCACCCCCATCAATGAGAATTACATCATCATCAGAAATTGATGTGAACTCCTTGTGATATTCGGTACTTTGTAAGTCGATGACCACACCATCATCAATCGCGAATAACTTGGCTTGCTTATCATCCGAGTCATCAAGAAGAGCGAGGTCTGTGTAAAGTGGGCCTGTCGTTCTACCATATGCGTGGCTTCCCGGATTTGAAAACTTCAGAGTGATTATACGATATCCTTGCCAAACAATAGCATGATTCTCAGAGATGAGAACTTCTGTAGAGGCATTTAACACCCCCCATTGAGATTGGTTCCCATCTTCGTTTAAACCTAAATTATCGTGATAGGTCTTATCATTTTCAATATCAATAATGACTGCACTCAAGTTTCCATTTTCATCTGCATCAAGAGCCACCAACCATCCATCAGCACCTACAGCCGCTTCGGGATGGGTTACTCCCTCTGCGGGGAAATCTTGGTGGGTTGCGTCATACAACAGCACTCCACCAGTAGTTGCTAATAGCAACATAACAGCAGTTCCTGTTTGTCTTGTTGATGGCGTTTTCAACCATTGTACTGACCTAGAAATCCAACCAGATAGTACTAGTTTTGGATTGTTGAAATCCGCTAATAACCATGCAAGTCGTGCATTGAAAGTTCTCTCATCAAGTCGATACCACAGCCAAGCATGATATTTATCTGCTAAGTTAACCGCTAAGAATGAAACAATAATTCCACCCACAATATCAACAAACCAGTGGATGCCAAGATAGATGATTGTGAATGCAGTGACCACAATAAATACGCCAACAAAATTTCGATATTTCTTCCATCTATCATCGTGGTCCCAGCGATGTAGTCCTAGCCACACCGTGAACGGTATGCCAATGTGTAAACTAGGCATGCCATTGGTGAACGGGTCAATCCTAGTGAACCAAGTTTGGATCTCTGGAGTCAAGTGATAAGCCAAAGTTTGCATTTCTGGAATATGGTCTCCCGTCACTCTAACATTGAAGAAAAGATAGAATGGGACTGCTAAGGCATAGACGAAGAACATCGATAACAGAACTCTATCCGCCATCCAGCGGTCATCAAAATAGGTGAAGTAAAGTGAGGCTGTATATGTCAAAAGCATATATCCTGCTACATAATAATGAGTTAATACAAAAGTCAACATGTCATTGAGGAAAGTCTGTTGAACCCACAAAACCAAATCGCCTTCAATGGCGTAAACGAAGGGGGTCATGTCTAGGTGGGTATTAGCCATCAAAATACGATCTAAACCATCGAGTAAATCTTTCCAAAGATAGATGCTGAATACTAATGCAATATGTAACCAATAGCGGCGAAACATATCAACAAAGCCAGCTAATGTAACTCGTTTTCCAGCAGGTCGGAAAAACGGCATCAGCAGAATTCCACCGAGTAAAGAAGCAGTTACCCAAGTGATGTAAACTGCTGTTCCTGCCATGCTGACTCACCCCCGCTTGCAGTTGTGCTTTTGGTGTGTTGCCTTTGGCAATTGCGTTTGTACGAACATCATCTAATTCCTAATCTTTGCAATTTATTCTGACCAATTACAGATACAATGATTGAAGAATGACTGCAATGTCGCCACATCAATGAGTGATTCGCCGGTCTCCCATCATGACGGAAAAACCCCTGAGCAAGAGCCAGAAGCGGCATCTGATGAACAGAAGGCGCAAATGGAACAGGCATATGCACAAATGAGACGTAAACTAAGGATGACTCAACTGGCTGAGAATGTTAAACACAAAGTCATGGTTCTTTCTGGAAAAGGTGGTGTAGGAAAATCCACTGTCGCTACAGGGTTGGCATTATCTCTCGCTCAACAAGGCAAGAAAGTCGGCATAATGGACATTGATATTACTGGCCCAAATATCCCAAAAATGCTGGGGATTTCGGGGGCTGATTTACAAGTTGAAGAAGGTCAAATATTCCCTGTTGAAGGGCCATTCGGTGTCAAAGTAATCTCAATGGCATTTCTTTTGGAAGACGAAGATGCACCGGTCATCTGGAGAGGACCGGTCAAGTTAGGTGCTATTCAGCAATTCATCGGTGATGTTGCGTGGGGTGAGTTAGATGCCCTAATCATTGACTTCCCACCGGGCACATCAGACGAACCACTCACAGTAGCTCAATCGCTTCCAGAAATTGATGGAGTCGTAGTAGTTACTACTCCTCAAGATGTTGCACTGCTTGACAGTCGGAAATCAATTAACTTCGCTAAAACACTCAAACTACCATGCCTCGGAGTTGTTGAAAACATGAGTGGTTTCAACTTACGTGGCACTGCTGAACCATCCTCAAAAATTACAGTCCAAGGACCTCAAGGAGTTAGTATGAACGTTCAAACTGATGAGGATGGAGATTGGTCGGTTGTTCTAGACCTCTTCAAGAGTGGTGGAGGCAAAGCCGCAGCCGAGGAATTAAAAGTACCATTCCTTGGAAAATTACCGTTTGACCCAGGCATTGTAAGAGGAGGAGATGACGGGGTACACCGCATTGTGGCTGACCCTGATGGAGATTCCTCTGATGCTTTCAAAATCGTTGTTGACAATCTACTAGAACAGTTGGCAAATAAAAAACAATCAGATCTCAAAATTATCTGATTATTTGTGCAATCTTAACGCGATTAATCTAGGTTAATGGTGCGGACGCCGGAAGTTGAATCCGGGTTTGCAGATTGGGAATCTACAGTCATAACCACTAGACCACGTCCGCAGTGTAATCTTCGAAGTAGATTCGCCTCTTGAGTAAGCCGGTTACCATCCAATAGGAACTTACTGAATTAGATGAGGCTTTCACGGCGTCTTTCATACTCGTCAAAAGCCTCAACCATTGACAGTCTTCCCACAGCAACTGCTTGTGCTAATTCAATTGGAAGGGTGAGTTTTCCTTCACTCTCTCTACGTGATTTACGTTGCACTTCTCGAACCTCTCCAGTGGATGGTTTTACCTTGCGTTTGCTAGTTACCTCTTGACCAATAATTTGTCCAATTCGTGCTGCTGCAGCATGATGCTCATGGCGGCCAACACCCGTTGAAGTTCTCCTCTCATCAACCATCTCTACTCTCAAACCCCTAGCCAAACAGATGTTTGCAAGGCGTGAACCTATTGTCGGTGAACCATCTCCAATTCTTACTACAGCTACTGCATGTGGAATGGACTTTACAAGTTGGCAGATTCTGTCTACTGTATCATCTACATCTTCCATTTGTTCAGTACCAAGTGGCTTACCATCTGAGTTCCACGCCAAGCCTGGACGTGGCCCTGGGTCGATTCCAAAAGCGAGTATTCTTGTTGGGTCTTTCAGGGTTGAAAGGTGGAGTGCACGGTCTATTGAAACTGCTACATCTTCCAATGTGCAGGGGACTCCATTACCCACCTTACTCGCAAACACTTCTTCTGGTGTTCCAAGCCATACAGAAGCATCGTGAGGAAGAGGGGAATTCTCTGAAACTTGAAGAAATTCAATTCCACGCTTCCGTAATGCTTTCATCAAACGATAGGCCAATTTGAAATCAGCCGTCCGTATGATTAGTACTCCCACGAATAGGTGTGGGGCGGCGACCTTTGTCAATGGTTCCGGTGAATGTCACCGGATTTAGCCAATTTCTTTGAGAATCGGCGCGCGATACATCAATCTCGCCGGCATGGTCTTGAATGAATGGATGAGCGTGCTGAGTGATGGCTTCTCATTATGAGCGGGAACTGCGCGCAGTTCTGATCGGTTCACCTGATGGAGTTAGGGCTGTTACTAGAAGTTGTAACGCCGCTGAGAAAGCCCGAGCAATGCAAGTCATCAGAAGACCATTTTTAGTAGTCAGGGCAGCCGGAAGTGGAGTTGCTGGCGCAGGTGATTTATTAGCGGTACGCGGGGATATTTCATTTCCAATAGAAGTGAAAGCAACTAAGGAAAAAAAGGTATATCTCTCAGGCAGAACAATGGAGCAGTACCTCGATTTACAAAAAGAGGGGGAGCGTTGTGGCCTGATGCCATTATACGCTATGAGACTGAAAGGAGTGCGCGGAGATTCGTGGCGTGTCTTCAAGGTTGAAACCTCAAACTTGACTGGTTCTGTTTCGGTTCTTTCAAGACGCCTACCATCACTACCTTTGACAAGAAATGGCACACCTCACTTGGACTGGGATGCAGGATTACCACTGCACAAATTTCTATCATTACTCTGCCGTGATTCTGATAGTTATACACAAACTGCCGAAACTCTACGCTCCAAAGCAAATGCTTGGTCCGAAAAGGCAGAAGCGTTGAAAATCGAAGAGGCTGAGGAAGCAGTTCTCAAACAACAAGAGCCCGAGGAATGGGTTAAGAAATTCAGACTATGAATTTCCAAATTACATCATATCTTACAATGAAGTTCTGCTTTTACCTCGTCTATTGATGATTCCTGACGCTCAATTTCAGAGGTCAAGCGCTTCAATGATGCTTGTGTTATCAAGCGCTTGATTGCTTCAACTTCACGCTTCAAATCGGATAGTCTACGCTCAACACTATGGGCCTCAGACAGATCTGTTTCCCGTTCAGTCATCACCCTTCTCAAGCAGTGCTCACCTATGAGTGCTATGCATTTCACTTAACGCGCAGGTTCAAAGAGGACAGAGCAGAGCAACCCCTGTGCCAAGTGAGGAGGGGACATCTCGCTCTCGCGAACTCACCTACATTGCGATAGCCAGCATAATTGCAATCCAAATCCATTGGTCAGTTCTCGGAATTGTAGTATGGTACATACTACTCAAGCGACTTGAAGCCCAAGGAATTCTTGACCAATGGGATGCTACGAGAGTGCTAGGAATCATTCTGATGGTTCGTACAAATCGGGGTCAGAAGGTTTTGGATGCAATTTCAAAACCGAGAAAAGCATGGAGAATTTTTGGAGAAATAGGTTTGTGGACTTGTCGATTCATCAGTGCATTTGTCCTCGTTTTCTTTGTTCTTGCATTCATTGGTACAATTATGAATCCAACTGAAATTGAATCGGCCTCACCATCTGAAATAATTTTGATTCCCGGTGTGTCACCAACAATCCCTCTAGTTTGGGGTCTTATCGGTCTAATAGTTGCCTTAGTCATTCATGAATATGGGCATGGAATTTTAACCCGCGCACACGGGATGAGAGTTCGAAGTTTTGGATTACTTATTCTCGGCTTGATTCCAATAGGTGCTTTTGCAGAGCCAGAAGGCAGAGAAATATTGCGAGCACCTAGAAGGGAACGCCAACGTGTTTTTGCTGCTGGACCAGCCATAAATATCTACGGCGGATTCATATTTTTTATCGCTATGGCATTAGTTGCCAACACCCTTGGCCCAGCAATCAATGGGGTGCATGCTGAAGGAATAATTGACCAACAGCCTGCCTCCGAAGCAGGCCTTCAACCGTGGGAAGTGATTACGCATGCAAATGGTTCTGAAATAACTAACAGAGATGATTTCACCGCGTTCCTTGACTCCCATCGAGCCGGTGATAACATCACGCTCACCGTTCTCACTATTGCGGATAGTGAAGGTGAGCGGCAGCAACGTGAAATCAACCTAACACTTGCTGACCAATATCAATACCAACTTGATTTGGGCACAGACCCTCAGATTCTTGCAGCATATGGAATAGAAGAAGGAGATGCCTTTCTTGGTGTCATGGGCTTAGCCTCAAATGATGCAGGGGCAAATAGCCTCGCCGGGCCTCTTTCATCAAGTGCTCCAAAAGAGCCTCTTCCATTGGTTGTAGGTTTAGCAGTTCAACCGTTTTCACTCATCTTTAATCCAATTGAGAACAAAGGTGAAATTATGCACCAACAAGAATTACAACTACTCACTAGTGATACGTTCCTAGGATTTGAAGGAACGATGATTTTGCTTCATCTGTTATTTTGGATAACTTGGATGAATGTATTACTTGGCTTCGCTAATCTAATCCCAATTCTTCCTTTTGATGGAGGCCATCTGCTTCGAGACCGCTTACATGACTACTTCGCTTTCTTCGCTAAGTTTTCATCTAATTCTCACCCAATAAGTGTGCAGAATGCAGCCAACAAAATTTCTAATATGTCAAGCCTAATTCTGATAGGGATGTTAGTTCTAATCATCGTTATACCAATGATTATCTAAGGCATTGGCTTATTCTTCTTCGGAATTATTTTCCTCTTCTTTATTTGCCTGATTGATTTCTGGAGAGCCAATCAACAATTTTTCAGTTGCCTGTTCAACAACAAATGTTCCCAGTAAAAGGATAACTGCGGTAGCACCCAACATTCTCCAAGTATGACCTGTGACTTGTGCCGCATTTGATGAGGCTGCTAATTTGATTGAACCAAGCCATGGAAGTTCAGCACCTGCTACTCCAACAACCCAGTCTGAACGTACTGCAGTAACTCGATCACCCTTCTCATCTGTAAGACCTCCAGCAAGAGGATATGCCTCTGACCCTTGGTCAACATCACACCGATTATTATCACCTAAAGTAAGGTACCCCGCGTGGCCCGGGTCCCACTCCTGAACCATCAATCCATGTGGGTTAGAAGGGCATTCAACATTGTCAAAAGACCAGTTTATTGAGGCTTGATTCAACACAGTAGTTCCAGGTGCATCCCACGTGAGAACACACGTTCCTGCCTGCCCGTCGGCATCAATCGAAATCGGGTCCCAACTACTGCCTTGTGAGCAAAGTTGACGTGAACGGTCAGTTGGGGTGACAGTATCGTTAGCCACTGCTTCAAGGATTACACGGTGGATTACGGGAGTATCAATACCACCATTTTTCTTGTAGATGATGACATCTCCAGGTTTGCCGTGAGACTCCCATCCTTCCCATTCACCACCTTCCTGCATCGCTTCTGCCATACTGACAATCTTAGTTCGGCGCGACGTTGACATTACGAGAACTAGGTCACCGGGGTCAATCGCCCCAACTTCTCCTTCACTATCATGCATCATTGATGATGACTCAACTACTACCATTGGTGGTATGGAGCCAGTAGTAGCCCACAGACCAATTACGAGTAGCGAAATTAATCCTATGGCAAGTAATGCTTCGCGAATCCAGCCGAAGGGTGTGGCCATCAATTACCACCTCGTTCATTCTTCTTCTTGAATTGAGTCACTCTCTGATTCATCCTCGTCAGTAAATGCTGGGCCAGTCATGAAAAGAATAGCCGCAAAAATTGCAATCATCAATACACCAACCAAATCAAAGTGTGGAGCCCATGTTGCATTGTATTCGCCACCATTCATTATTGAGGTGAAATCAACTGTCATATTACGCGGACTAGTTACCGTTTCTCTGGCTAAACCTATCAGTGCATTGTATACAAATAAGACTAATCCAGTAAGAGAACTGAAAATTATTAATTTATTTATTCCAGCGTCTTTGAGCAGATCAGATTCTGGGAACCTCTGGGCTAATCGGGAATATTTTGTATTCAACCATGTGCTAAGTAATGAGTCACCTCCGGTGTCTGATAACGACATGCCTTCTGGCATATCTCGGCGTAATCCTAACTCCACTCTCTTTGCCGCAATTTTTGCTGGCCACGCGCCAGCGAGTAATTGCGCTCCTTCATCCAATTCTTTCTTGTTTTTCTGCATCTCAGCCCGCGAGTCTGTCTCAAGCATATCAACTAGAGAATTGCGCACTCCAAGATAATGGAAAAACTCGGGAATTACGAACAATAAAAGAACGAAAGCAAGTAGGACTCCAACCCATGTTACAGCAGTTAAATCTGCCCAACTATTGGCTTCCTGTTGTGCGTTTGAAGAAAACATTGAGAAGAAAGCAATCGCCCATAAAATCATGGCAAAAGTGAGAACAGTCAGCATCCCCAAAATTACCAAATGGCGGTCTCTTTGATTCTCCCAAAATTCTTCAAAATATGCCTTCAAACCTCGCTTTGATTTTTTCCGCTTTTTGCCTGCCGCCATCTCAATCCCATCTGCTCGAAAGCCTCTTGACTGATACAGTTTCGGTTTATCGGGTTACAGTTTTAAGTGCAAAGGATTGAAATGGTATCCCTAACGGTCCCCTAAGGGACCGCCTATGTTTAGATACAGAAATCAAATCAAAATGACCTCGTTTTTCTTAGCCGGATTGATGCTTCTTTCCACAACGTTGTCATTTGCAATCGCCGCAACTACTGAAACCCAATTCGCTGATGGCACTACCAGTTTTTCCCACACCTTTGCCGGTCAAGGAAATGGTGGAACCGCAGGAGTGAACATGCCTTATGGCGCCGAAGTAACGGCAGCAAGTTTCTCAATATCAGGTGAACCTTCAACAACCACTTGGGCTAATGCAAGCACCAATACAGACTTTGGCGGCCCCTCAACGACAGATGGACAAATGAACGTCCCATACTTCTCTTATGATTATCGAACTACTATTGATGTAGGCAACGATCAAACAACCCTTAGAGAAATGCAAAGTGAAGCGAGTTGGGATTTAACTAGAACAAATGATATTTCTAGTGCACCAAACGCAATCCACAATACAACTGGTGGAGCAATTGGCTTTGCTGATTCTGATTTAGTTGGTGCAACCACACAGGGTTATTCGGCTTATTCTGGAGGCTCATGGAATTATGCTGGTCCTGTGGCTTACCAAGGAAGCAAAACTTTTGTCGCACAGTGGTCTACTACTAGCCTGTATCAAGCCCCATCAATTAGGAGTTACAACACCAGCACTGGTTCTCTAATTGGTACTGTCTCCCTTTCATTTAACAGCTGTACAACCTCATCAATGGCTTATGTTTCAGACATTACTAGCGATGGTAACGGTACGATTTGGACAACGAGTTGGAATTACAATTACATCGCTAAGTGGACAGTTAATTCTGCAGGCACTTCATGGTCTTGTAATCAAGCATGGTATGCCTCATCTTACAACATTGGAGGAGTCGCTTTTGACCCCGTTGACAATGAAATGTATGTCGTAGCAACCCGCTATGTAAGCGGGAATTACAATTACTACTTGTGGAATGTCAACCGTTCCAGCCCGGTTCAGGCGCTTTCAACTCAATTGTTAATGATGATTCCAAGTGGTCAAGGCCAACCAGCAGGACTTGATGTTGCAGGTGACCGAGTGACAGTGAATGTATACTGTACTTACTCAAGTAACAATAATTGCAAGGCTAAAAACTACCACTCTATCTTCCTTCGAGGAGGGGCATGGCCTGAACACCAAGGAGATATTTTATTCCCGAACCACGCCCACTTTGGGCTTGAAGCAACAGGCTTTGGAACTCTTGCTTGGAGTTGTTATTACAATACCCAGTGTCCAAGTGCAAGTGCACACAAAATCTTCACCAATGGTAGATCAACTGTTAATTCAATGGGTACACCCGCTACTACTTCTGGAATAATTACCTCAACAGCAATTACTGCAACGAGAACAACACCTGACCTTACGCTAACCGCAGCTATTTCTTGGAAGCCCACAGGTACATCAGTTGAATATGAAGTAACAAATGATGGTGGTGTCACTTGGAAACAAGCACAAATTGGAACAAAAGTGACATTTGCAAATTCGGGGTCCCAATTAGGATGGCGAGCGTATCTCAACAGTACGAACAGTAGTGTTTCTGCCCTCATTGACACTGTTAACCTTGGTTATACTGGTTCTTACGCATCATCGGGATTAATGTGGATGAGGACTCCCTATTTTGGAGGGTCAGGTGGCCCTGTTGCCGCTCAAGTATGGTGGAACTCAACTGAACTAGGTGGAAGTTCATTATCAATCAAGTGGACAACATCAAGCAGTTGCACATCAGGTACTTCTACAACTTTGGCAAGCCAAGGTCAAACAGTTAATTTCCCAACAGGTTTGAATTATCTTTCCCTCTGCTTCAACTTTTTCTCTGGAGGAGGAAATGCATACAGCCCCGTTGTAGATGACTTCCAGGTCGCTCTGTACTCTAATGCCCCACAAAACGTGAAGTTAGACATTGGTAGTGATGGCAGTGCTGAATGGACCTATGCAAACGCTCTACTTTCAACGGTAACTGCCAGTGGCACTTCTGGAAGTTCGATTGTTAACGCACTAAATGCTGCAATCCCTGACACTGGTTCTGGAACGGAATTAATTCCTATCCAAGTCCTCTCATCCTCATCAGGGAAAATTGTGATTAATTCATTTTCAATCACTTACGTCATGCAAACTGTCAATCTTGACATTAATTGGGATGAAAGTATGGTGTTACATGAAACAATTGACACCTACGAAGTTGTGACTAGACATGTAATTGGTGAAGATGCTGGCGGGATTTCAACGGCAACTCTTGACTTTTTAGCATACCCTGCTAGTGAAACCCCCGCTCTGACTTGGAATAGTGATGGCACACTTGTCGATGATGACCCAGAGGATTGGATAATTCCAGATGCTTCCGCAACTTGGACCAATAACAGTAATGGAATTTTAGAGATTCATTGGGCTTTCCGCGTCACTTCTAATTTCATTGAGCAGGACAATGTTGGATTCAGAGTCAGTTGTACAGATGACCAAGGCCTCTCCCCAATGTCACTTTCATCAAGAGCAAGTAATGCTCCAGGAATCCGTGTAAACCAATCCTATGGACTTGGATGGATGGCGGTAAGAGACAATGATGGTGCTGTTCATCATGATGATGTCCCCGAATATCAGTGGATTAAAGCCGGTGAAACTCTCTACTTCCAAGGAGCAATTTGGTACGATGGAACTCAAGATGCACCTCTGGACTCTACCTTTGATGTCGCAATTATCAAGCGAACTCCAGAGGGCGATTTCGTACAGGCAAAAGATCGCTCCAATCAATATGGAGAATTCTTTATTCCAGTCCCTGTGGATACAATCAATCGCCCTGATGGAGTATTCTACGAGGTAGTGGTCGACAATCCTAGAGACTCTCTCAAGGTCTTAGCAACTAACCACACATGGCAGAGAACCATACGAGTTGATGCAACCAGTCCAACACTGATAGAAGCGACTCCAGTTGACAATGGATATGAGGCTGGTTACGAAGATCAACCAGTGCGTATAAGAATTCAGGATGCAATTGGTGCTCCAGAAGTATTGACTCTACACTACTGGATTGAGGCAGAGCACGACTCTAACCGCAATGGTAACGCCGATGCTGCAGAATATGTCAACCAAACAATGACCAATATGACTGACGATATTGACAAATTATTCTTCGCATATATTGATGATTCAAACAATCCAAACATGGCACGGGTTTCATATTATGTCACTGGGACTGATGTTGCAGGTAATGCATTACTTCGTTCAGATGGTCCGGGTTTTGACTATGACTTGGTAACATACAGAACTAGGAAAGACATGGATTCGGTATTCACTGGTTTACACTGGGCAGGCCATGAGGATGGGGAAAGAGCCTTTGCTGGAACTACTCAATACCTCACACTCGGGCTTGTTGATGCAAATGGTCTGATTGACTTCACTGATATTTCAATCATCTTTGACTTTGAGGGTCCAGACCCCGAAAGAGACCAACAGCGATTATCATTCAGCGGAATTAATTCCACTTTCTGGACTGATGATGATTTCCTTGAAATATCACCCGCTTGTAATAATTTACTCGATGATTCATGTGGCGGAATTGTCACTACCAATGAAACAGGTTTGCCATGGGTAATGGTCACATTTGCATTTGAATTTTCGTGGGATTGGCCTGATGCTGATTTGTCAGATATTGCCTTAGAATTCACACAACTGGGAAGTACAGAGCCTCGCCAAATCATTTTCACGGAGCACACATTCAGAATTGAGAATGACTTGGTTCTAGATGCTGGGACTTACTCGGTAGAAGATGTACAGGAACCAAGAGTTGGTCCAGTCTTTGACGGTAGCAGGGTTGTGCCTAACGATCGTTTGCGTTGGTCTGGACGTGTTGTCTACGAAGGTAGCGATGTGCCTGCACCGAAAAATCTTGGAATTACAGTCGAAGTCTTTGATGGTGTTCAATATTGGTCGGATGGCAGCCTAACTGATGAAGGAGGATTCAGTTTGGAAGTTCCTCTTGGGGCGGCTCCCACACTCGCTTCTAGCGAGACGCGGACCTTCCTTGCAGGAGTTAGAAATATTCCTGGAAGGGGTGAGGATATGACTCGCGATACTGTTTCAACTACTCTTCAAGTTAAGGTCGACCATGCGCCACCGAGAGTTCTTGAGAGGCTAACACCGATTGATGTAATTGATATTGCAAACAGTACTGCACTTACTGAGGTTCCAGTTGAGTTCATTGGTTGGGAAGATGCTGATTTATCTGGAAGCCCGCAGTGGGTACACTGGTTAATGCGTGATGAAAATCAACGCCAAATCTCCTCAGGCTCCTCATTATTGGGAATGCTTCAGGAAGGCCAAGCAATCACTTGGACAGGTACTGTTGACTTGATTGGCGACGGGATGAATCCACCACTTCAAGATTATGAAGTTGGATTCTGGGTTGAAGGCTGGGACGCCGCTGGTAACCCATTAGCAACCGAAGGGAACTCAAAGAGTGACCCTGTGAGGGAACCTGTTGACCTAAATGGTGACCATGAATTACAGTGGATTCGATTCGGTGCTCTTGGGGCACAACTGACTATAGAGCGCATTTCAGCTGATCGTGAAATTGTTGCTAATGGTGACAAAGTAGAGGTTACAGCATGGATTTCAAATCTCGGTGGGACAACTAATTCTGGATTTGTTGTTGGATTCTATTCCGGTGATTCTGAGGAACCATTTGCGACCCAAAAACTGAATGGCATTGCTGATGAATCCATCCCTATTTCTGCAACTTGGGTTGCTGAGAAAGGTGTTGACAGAGTCATAGTAATCGTTGATACAGAAAATGAAATTACCGAAGTAGACGAATCCGATAATAGTGCTAGCGTAGGTATTTCAGTAGACTACGTATTTGGTATGGGTTGGGTTGAAGGTGCTCGCCAAAATCTACTCGCTGTAATTGGAATCATCATTGCTATGATTGTTCTACCTATCGTAGCATATGTCAGCATGAAGGGAGCTCTTACCAATCGTTCTGAATTGTTTGATGATGATCACATGTTTGATGATGAAGATGATTATGACGACGATTATGATGACGATTATGATGACGAAGATGACGACGACTGATAGCCGGCGCCCTTTTCACACTCAGGCTTTCCCCCTCTCTTGAGAGGGTGGGATATTTGGTGTCTGATTTCAGTGCACTTGCAGATTCACTCACTCAACTCGCTGATGATAGAGGTTGGAGTCCGACACCAATTCAAGCAGAGTCACAAAAACCAATTCTTGATGGTTCTGACCACTTACTAATCGCTCCCACAGGGAGCGGTAAAACCGAAGCCGCGGTGATGCCACTATTATCCAAAGCAATCAGCGAAAAATGGCAACCCATGTGTATCCTGTACATCACCCCTCTTCGTGCATTGAATAGAGATATTGATAGGAGAATTGAGTCATTATCCCAGGCTTGTGGATTGCGCTCTGATGTGCGCCACGGAGATACGACCCAATCACAAAGAACAAAACAATCCCGTAACCCTCCACACCTTCTTGTCACAACTCCAGAAACCTGTCAATTATTGTTATTTGGAAGTCGACTACGAGAAGGTATGAGCAACCTTCAAGCAGTTGTGATTGACGAGGTTCACGATTTAGCGGCATCTGAAAGAGGCGCACAATTGACAATTGCTCTTGAGAGAATAGATGAATTGTGTGGCCGACGTGTTCAACGAATTGGATTGTCTGCAACCGTTGGAAATCCTGATGAAATGGCTAGTTGGCTCTCACCTAATACCACCCCAATCAACGCCCCCGCCCCGCGGCCGGCTGAACTACAGGTTGTAACCGAACCAACTACCGCAGATGACCGTGCTCTATCACTAGAACTCCACGTTTCGCCAAGAGGACTTGCAGCTCTTCGTTGCTTAGCATCAAAAGTTAGGGAAAGTGCTCCATGCTTAATTTTCGTAAACTCTAGAAACGCCGCTGAAACAGTTGCTCAAAGAATAAGTAAACTCGATGACGGGTTGAATATAGGGGTTCACCATGGTTCTTTAGCGGCCGAAACACGGCAAGAAATGGAATCAGAATTACAAAAAGGAAACCTGCACGGACTTGTCTGCACCTCAAGTCTTGAATTAGGAATTGATGTTGGCTCAATCAAACAAGTACATCAAGTTCAGTCACCACGTGCTGTAGACCGGCTCCTGCAAAGAGTTGGCAGGGCTGAGCATGTTTTAGGAGGCACATCAAGAGGCATGTTACTATGCTGGGAAAATGATGACATCGCCGAATCTGCTGTGATTACAAGGCGAGCCATGGCTAGTGAACTCGAAGGAGTTGAATGGCGTAGAAAACCACTCTCAGTCGTTGCTAATCAA
>JAERSV010000003.1 GCA_016845345.1 Methanobacteriota archaeon | reverse complement strand
GTTCACAACCGTCGTGCTTATTGAGAAGGGCTATTTCGCCGATAATATGAGTCAGTCAATCGTGCTGTTTGGGCCACCTGGTGCAGGCAAGGGTACTCAAGCCGATGCAATAGTTGAGGCAACAGGTAAACCACAGGTTTCAACCGGTGATATGTTGCGGGCTGCCTTAGCGGCAGGAACTCCACTTGGTTTAGAAGCCAAGAAGTACATGGAAGCTGGTGAATTAGTACCAGATGATGTCATTATCGGCTTGATTGAGGAGAGAATGAAGCAAGATGATGCCAGCAATGGTGTGCTCTTTGATGGTTTTCCAAGAACAATTCCTCAAGCAGAAGCCTTGGCAAAAATTGCAGAGGTTTCATTGGTGATTTCAATAGAGGTTCCCGACGATGAAATCGTTGGCAGAATAGTTGGTAGAAGAATGGACCCTGAAACAGGAGACATTTACCACATAACATTCAAGCCAGCACCAACAGAAATTGCTAACCGCCTCATCCAAAGGAAGGATGACAACGAAGAGGCGGTCAGAACTCGACTTTCGGCTTATCACGAACAGACTTCACCACTTGCAAAGTGGTATGCAGAAAAGGGATTACTGGCTACAGTCAACGGCAACCAAGCAATGGATGATGTTGGCGCTGAGATTTCGGCAATAATTGATGCCTAACAGATGGTGAAATAATGTCAAGGAGAGGGCGCGGCCGGAACGCAAAAGCCAGGAAAGCCCGGGCAATCAAATCTCGGAATCACCTCGAGAATCTTCTCAAAGAACCTTGGAATCAACCTGAATTATCGGCTAATTCAGCGGCTAAGGATATAATTAACCTATCAAAGAAACATCGTTTGGGGCTTCCTGACGGGAGGAGGTCTTGGATATGTCGTTCGTGTAAGTTAGCACTTAGGCCAGGGGTGAATGCTAGTGTACGAGTGCGCGGAAAGATTTGGCGAATCACCTGCTTATCGTGTGGCGGGACTAATCGTCGGGGGCCAAGTTACTATAGGGGGGATGATAAATGAACAATACTGAAAAGAAATTGAGAAAAGAAGCATTGAACCCATCTTTAGAGGTCACAATCAGAGTCGGTAAATCGGGCTTGACAGAGTCACTTGTTGATGAACTAGATACTCAATTGAAGTCGCGTGGAATGGTCAAAGCAAAACTAAATCGTGGTTTGGCAGATGATTCAGCTGACCGCCAAAATTTGTGGCAGATGTTGGCAGAACAAACATCATCAAAACTGATTTTGATGCGAGGCAATATCGCAGTTTTCTATCGTTAGAATCCAATTTTAGCGATGGGATTCAGATTTTTTTATTTGCGAATCGCTCGTAATTAAATCGGCTTGAGATTGCGGAGCATTCAACAGCGGTTCGGACTTCGGGGACTCAATGTCAGTCATTCCACCCACTTGGCTTGAGGGTTTGCTGGGGACTCTTATTCTCTCATTGTTGGTTGCAATCGCAATTCGCTGGGTGAGACTCCCTTACACAATTGCCTTGGTAATTGTCGGCCTTGTTTTGGGATGGCTTGGCGAATCGCTTTTCTCAGGTTTGGAGCCCGATGGCGGATTGCTTTCTGCCGAATTAATTCTGTTTATTCTGTTACCACCCCTACTGTTTGAGGGTTCATCAGCGATGCATATAGACAAACTGAGACAGAATTGGAAAACCATCTCATTACTGGCTATTCCGGGTGTGCTTCTCAACACATTGATCATTGGATTAATTTGTTGGAGATTTGTCTGGTGGGGTGAAGAAAATGGACTTCTCTTCGGCCTATTGGTAGGCTCAATTTTGGCAGCGACTGACCCAGTTAGTGTGCTCGCTTTAGTGCGCTCATTGGGCGCACCTAAGCGGTTAGCAGTTCTACTTGAAGGCGAATCACTCTTCAATGACGGGACTGCGATTGTTGTGTTTAACATTCTTCTTTTAACAACGCTTTCAGTAATTGCGGGACAAACCATCGATTTGGGTAATGTGATGACAGATGCAATTGCATCATTCCTTCTAGTTGTAACAATTGGCGTAGTTGCTGGCTATATTTGCGGTATGGTTGCTAATCACTTATTGCAACAGAGTGAGGACCACTTGGTTGAAATCGGTCTCACGGTTGCTCTAGCATTTGGTTCATTTTTGTTGGCTGAATCGATGCATGGCAGTGGAGTCATTTCAGTAGTAGTTGCAGGCCTTTTAGTTGGGAATAAAGGTATACATGAGGGTATGACACCGACAGCAAGAGTTGGCTTACACCACTTCTGGGAAGTTGTTTCATTCCTTGTGAACAGCATACTTTTCGTTGTAGTCGGTTATGAGTTACAATCGGTTTTAGCGTGGGATATTCACACCGGTTTCCTTGCATTTATCGCTATTGTTGGTGCGTTGACGGCAAGATTAGTTGTGTTCCCATTGACTAGAATTGCAAACATCGGAGAAGATAACAAAATCGATGGGAAATGGCAGATGGCAATGTGGTGGGGTGGCTTACGAGGAAGCATACCAATTGCTCTTCTGTTGTTACTTTCTCACATCGTTCACAATGGCCAAAAGATGTTAATTGATGGTGAAATCGTCAATATCAAATTTAATGAGGCAATTTACCACGATATGCTGGTGCTGACTTTTAGTGTAATTTTGTTCACCTTACTTGTTCAAGGGTTAACTATGAAACCACTACTTACAAAGTTGGGTATTTCGGGTCGCTTGGCGGAGAGTGAGGCGAAGTATGAGTCGGCATTAGCTAGGTTAGTGGCTTCACGTGCTGCGTTACGCAAACTTTCTTCTCTCAGTACTCAAGGTATGATTAATGAAATTGATAGGGAGCGCATGGCTACACCTTATCACGCTAGTATAGAGAAGGCCAAAACACAAATTGATTCTTTAGCAAATACATCTCTTGTCCACGCAAGTAGAATTGAAGCTGCACGGCGTGACCTTATTCGGGCTGAGATTGAGGCCTTGCGCGAGGCTGAGAGACTCGGTCAGTTGAATCCTCATGTGATTGAAAGCACTTTGAAAGGGCTTGATTCTGCTTTGGCATTATCTGAATTTGCACATGAAGAAATCACCGTGGTGAAAGATTCTTTATCCGAAGACTTTGAAGATATTTCAGATCTTGAAGAGTTGATTCCAGATTCAACTCAATCAATTGTTCATGATGAAACATTGAAGATTATCGAAGAAGAATGAACGTCATTCTTGATGATTTAATTCCAGAGCAAACCACTCCATTTGTTAATGTTGATGACATTAAGGAAGCATAATTATTGGGGAATGTTCTTTCTAATTAGCGACGCTTTCTTGAACCTGATTGCTCCGCCAATAACATGGGCGTAGAATTAGGTGCCAATCGTGTACCCTTTGGCAGATGGATTGCTCCATCAATTTTAGCAGGTATTGCTTTGGTCCCGACTGTTTTAGCAGGATCTAATTCACCTCAAGGAGTATGGCAGCCTCCTGAAATGCCAAGTTGGGCATTAATGGTTTCTGTAGCAATCTTGCTTGGAGTCTATACTTTGATTGTGTTTGAGTGGGTTCATCGGGCTTTAGCAGCGGCTTTAGGGGCTGTTTTGGTTGTTTGCGTTCTTCATTATATTGGAGACGGTCCTAGTCTTGGTACTCTTGTTACTTGGATTGATGAGGAAACCGTTGGGCTTCTCCTAGGTATGATGATAATGGTGTCCATATTATCTGAAACAGGTCTCTTTCAATGGGCGGCAGTGAAATGTTATGCATTGTCAGGAGGTTCTGTTTGGCGATTAGTGGTAATTCTTTGTGTAGTTACTGCAGTATTTTCCGCATTTTTAGATAATGTGACCACTATGTTATTGATAGCACCTGTTACAATTTCACTTGCAAAGGTGTTGCGGCTGGATCCGATTCCTATACTTCTTAGTGAAGTAATGTTTTCCAACATTGGAGGCGCAGCAACACAGATTGGAGATCCCCCAAATATCATTATTGGGGCTCAATTATCACCTTCAGCATTAGCGGGCGGCCCTTTAGAGGACCAAGCAATTGTCTTCACTGATTTTATTATTAATATTGGCCCGGGTGTTTTATTAGCCTTTTTGCCTGGCCTTTGGCTGTTACATAAAATAGAACGTGAAGGTGTAACAGGTCAACGATACCGTAGTATCGAAATGCTTCAAGAAAGATACAAGATTAAAGATCATGATATGTTGAAGAGGTCTGGATTTGTATTTGCAATTGTATTGATTGCATTCTTCATTCATAGTGCCTTCCATCACCCTCTTTTTACTGTTGCAACAATTGCTCTAGGGGGAAGTGTTTTGATGCTATTAGTCACTCATCCTCACAGGATAGAAGAACGTTTAGATGATGTTGAATGGACGACATTAATATTCTTCATAGGATTGTTTATTTTGATTCATGGGCTTGAAGCAATGGGGCTTATTGATGCAATAGGTGATTTTGTTACTGGCATAATTAAGAGTGCACCTGAAGATATGAGGTTGATGACCGCTGTCCTTCTCCTATTATGGGTTTCAGCATTTGCCTCAGCATTTATTGACAATATTCCCTATACGGCAACGATGGTTCCAGTGGTGATTGGGATAGCATCTGATCCAGAATTAGGTTTGGCATTGGCACCCCTTGCTTGGGCACTTTCCTTTGGGGCGTGCCTTGGTGGTAATGGGACAATCATAGGTGCATCTGCAAATGTTGTCACAGCTGGTATTGCCGAGGATGCAGGGTACCCTATTTCATTCAACCGTTTCTTCAAGGTAGGATTCCCGATGATGTTAGTGACTATGGTAGTTGTGACTGCATATTCAATGGTAATGTATGTCGTTGAATGGTCAAATCCAATTTATCCTTGGATAATATGTTTAGTGGCATTTATTTTAATGCTAATTGTTGGTCTGAAGGCAGGTCCTAAATCTGATGTTACTAGGGTCGAAGAAGAATAATTTTCAATAATATTATTCTCTTTAGGGTTCACCCTTAAGATATTGTAACTTCAAAATTTTAATCATTACTACGGTAGCATCAAAGAGGAGCGCTCACCCACACAGCATGATGCAGGAGTGCGACGCCTGCGGGCTGATTTTTGGCGGCAAAGATATCTGCCCATCTTGTGGGAGTAGAATTTCACACACTGCTGAAGTCTCAGATACAGATGGGAAGATGGTCCCTGGTGGTGAACTTCCGGGGCTTAATCAATTGGTTACCTCAATGGATGGTGTCGAAAAAATTGATGTGGAAACCTCAAATTCTTCTCCTCAAACATCTCTCCCTTTTTCGATTGGTGGGTCAACAGGCGGGCAGACCTCGCTTCCCTTCGGAGTTGGTAGTCCAAGCAGGGGTGAAGAGGAAATTGATAATTCTGAGGAAGCCCCAATTACCACCACAACTGAAGAACAATCTGCAGGCTCACATACTGAAATAGTGCCACAAGTTGAAACCACTACAGAACAAACTGGGCCTCCCTCAGAACAAGTTGAAACACCCGGAGAAGAAGACGAAACTCCTACCGTACAACTTGAAACACCAACCGACCAAGTACAGGTGGTTAAACTAGCCCAGCCAGAACAAGAAGTAATGTTGGTTGCTAGAATTTTGACTGATGATGAAGATGATGAAGATGAAACAATAGAGGTACAAGAACCTGAAATACAGGTGTTTCAAGGTGAATCCACATCAAGTGAAACCACGAGTTATACCGCCACAGAGGGCACTGTGGAAGGTGTAGACCAGGATGTCATTCTGCATGAAGAAGACGTGATTTATCACGACTTTGGCGATGAAATGCAAGTTAGTGAAGTCTTTGTCGATTATGATAGCTTCGTTGACCCTGCAACCACGGCGGTATCATTTGACCCAACTGTGATGGAAGGGACAGAACCCGAATTAATGCCTGCTCGTGCATTAGCAGTCACAGATCTTGGTGATTCTGGTTTACAAGAGCAGGCACACATTGGATTTGCTGCGTTGGCTCAATCGAATTGGAAGGATGCAGCAGATTGTTTCCGAAAAATATGTAATTCCCAACCCAAAAATGCCGCCGCTCTCAACAATTTCGGTCTTTCATTATTACAACAAGCACTGTTAGTTCAGGAGGAAAGACCTAGCCCGCATCCTGCAGATGAACCTCATTTTGAGGCATCTGTATTAGCGCTTAGACAAGCAGCAAAAGCATCACAGAATGATGTTTCAGTGATTTGTAACCTTGCTACTGCTCTAAGTTCTTGCCACCGCCACGATACAGCACTCAAGTTCTATGATGTTGCATTATCATTAGATCCAAATGATGTTTCATCAATAAATGGTAAGGCTGTTTCAATGATAGGAATCCGGGAATTTGATGTGGCTACAGAATTGCTCCGGCAGGCGTCACAAATTGCCCCCGATAATGAGTTGATTTCAGGCAATCTTCACCGTATCTCACCAATGGGTTAACACAACCTTGATTTATTCTGTGAAATCGCACTCTATACCTCATTTAGTCGACCTTCAAAAAAGGTGCCTAATTCGGTGGTTTCATAAAGGGGAGGTAGGTCGGCGAGATGCTTACAATGCACCTTGTGATGTACACATTACAAGGGAAGTAGATTGAGAACGCCTCGCCCTGTGGGGAAACGGGGTGTTTTATGAAATCGAGATAGATAGATTCCTGGACACCAGAGGACTCACACAGGAAAGTGTGGAGTAAGAGAATAAAAAGCAAATTGATGCTACAACCTGACTGGGGGATGGCTCGGCTCGAGAGCTGATGAAGGTCGTGACAAGCTGCGATAAGCTACGGGGAGGCGCATGAATGCCTTGGATCCGTAGATGGCCGAATAGGACCTCCTGGCTTTACGAAGTCATTCCCGTATTAATTTACTGGAAAGGGAACCGCCTGAATTGAAGCATCTTAGTAGGGCGAGGAACAGAAATCAAACGAGATTCCGTTAGTAGTGGCGAATGAACACGGAATAGAACAAACCGAATCCGCTTGGGAAACCTTGTGGAGATGTGGGGTATGGATCACCTATCGTCTAAATTCACGAAACAGAAGTCGATCTGGAACGACGTACCATAGAGGGTGAAAGTCCCGTATGTGTAGTGAACATGACCAAGTGGTGAATCCTGAGTAGCGTGCGTTGGATATCGCGCGTGAATGTGGGAGGCATAAACTTCCAATTCTAAATACAACTCGAGACCGATAGTTGACCAGTAGTGTGAACGAAAGTTGAAAAGTATCCTGAGAGGGATGTGAAAAGAACCTGAAACCAGTTAGGGACAGACTGAATAGGCGTGAAAGCGAAGATATGAGCAGCGTCTATTCGTGCGTTTCGAATAATGCCCCTGGGAGTCTTGATCATTGGCGAGGTTAAGCAGTTGATCTGCGAAGCCGTAGGGAAACCGACAAGTCCGCAGCCCTTCGGGGTGAGGGACGAGATGTGCTCGTCTGAAGTCAATGGTGGAGGACCTGAAGCCTATCGATCTATGCCTGGCCAGATTGAAGCCCGATGAAAGTTGGGTGGAGGATCGAACCGTTGCTGATGTGCAAATCGCTCGGACGAGTTGGGTATAGGGGTGAAAGTCCAATCGAGATGGGCAATAGCAGGTTCCGCGCGAGACTACTCGTAGGTAGACCTCTGTGGAGATAGATTGTGCTGTAGAGCACTGATTGGGTATTTAGGGGGAGCGATCCCTCGGTACGCTGTCAAACTCCGAAGGTGCAATCATTGTAGAAACAGGGAGTGAGTCGCGGTGGGTAAGCTACCGTGACGAAAGGAGAACAGTCCAGCCTAGCGTTAAGGTCCCAAAGTACTAACTAAGTGTCAAAGACAAACCGTGTCCGTGGTCGAAAACAACCAGAAGGTGGGCTTAGAAGCAGCCATCCTTGAAAGAGTTCGTAACAGATCACTGGTCAAGCTTGCGGGCCGGGAAAAGGGACGGGGCTAAAGTTAGTCACCGATACGCTAGACCAGCGAAAGCTGATGTGGTAGCGCGGCGACATGTTCGGGCAGAAGGTAGGCTGTGAAGTCTACTGGACCGTATATGTATGAGAATCTAGGGAAAAGTAGCAGCAAAGAGTGGTGAGAATCCGCTCCACCGGAGGGGCCAGGGTTCCTCGGCAATGTTCATCAGCCGAGGGTTAGCCGGTCCTAAGGTCATTCTTAACCGAAATGATCGAATAGGGAAATGCGTTAATATTCGTATGCCTCTGTGCAATTATGGTGACAGCTTGGGCTAGTCTTACAGGTCATATGTCAGGCCTGAAGATTGTATAAGGAATTGGAGAACCGTCATGGTGAGAAGATTCCGAAATCAATTGACAATATAAGATGACGCCTAGGCTCCGTGAAAAGCCGCACAGAAGACCGTACCTAGAACTGACACAGGTGCCCCTGGGTGAGTAGCCTAAGGTGTGACGGGAAAAGTACCGCAAGGGAACTCGGCAAAATAGCTCCGTAACTTCGGGAGAAGGAGTGCCAGCTTAGAGATAAGCTGGTCGCAGTGACCAGGGGTCCCCGACTGTTTAATAAAAACATAGGCGACTGCCAGTCCGAAAGGATGAGTATAGTCGCTGAATCCTGCTCAGTGCCGGTATCTGAAATCGGGGTTCAACCTGACGAAGGACCGGTAAACAGCGGGGGTAACTATGACCCTCTTAAGGTAGCGTAATACCTTGTCGCTTAATTGGCGACTTGCATGAATG
>JAERSV010000002.1 GCA_016845345.1 Methanobacteriota archaeon | reverse complement strand
TGCATCGCCACCACCAACCGCCATGAAGTAGCCGACAATGGGCATGGCTCATGGGCTTAGCGCATCCACAACCCTTGAGGGATGGGTACTAGCACGAAGATTTGTGCAACCGGTTTTGGGGGTGGTATGAATGGGCAAACTTGGCTTTGGAGACCCTTCAAAAAGCGACCTATGGAAGGCTGTGCAAACGTGGCGCGATGATTCCGAAACATGGATTGAGGCTGCTGAATCAAGACTTAGTGAAACCTTGCGTGTAAACCCCTTACGAGAAGATCAAGAATGGGTGAGGGGGATTCTTCATTCGCTAGGTGGCAAGCCTATTGATTGGTTGCCCGAAGGTGGAGGGGGACAAGGTTGGGTTATGCCTTGGCCAAGAGGGAAGTGGCCATCAAACGATGCAAAAATACTGCTTTGTGGCTTACATGATTCAGGTCGAATAACTCGACAAGAAGCGGTTAGTATGATTCCTGTAAAACTGCTTGATTGCAAGGCAGGACATCACGTATTGGATATGTGTGGTGCACCGGGCAGTAAATCCACTCAATTGTGTGAAGCAATTGATGATGAGGGGGTTGTTGTTGCTAACGAATCAAACCCCGGACGCGCAAATTTATTGGTATCAAATTCTAAGAGAGTTGGACTTACATCTATGATAATCATTCGTCATGATGGTCGGCATCTCCCTCGGTGTCCAAATCCTGGCTTTGACAGAATATTGGTTGATGCACCTTGTTCAGGTAGCGGCACAACGCGAAAGAATCCTGAATTATGGGAAAAATGGACTGAACGGGCTGGACGGAAATTGAATCCGTTACAGGTTGCTTTAGTGCGGAAGGGGGCAATGCTTCTAGCACCGGGTGGTAAAATGGTCTACTCCACTTGTTCAATGGACCCAATTGAAAATGAAGCCGTAGTTGCTGAGATTCTCCGTACCTGTGAATTTTTGAAATTAGTTGAAACAGAAATTGATGAAAAATGTCCGGGGCTAATTAGCCGAGATGGTATGTCCACTTGGCCCAACCCCAATCAAAAAAATGGCGAGAAAGAGAGGGTTAGTGATGGAGACGAAAAGGTATTGTTACCACCCGAAGAAACTGAAATCGCTGCCGCTTTGCCTCTTTGTCGGCGAATTTGGAGTGATGAAAATGATTCTGGTGGCTTCTTTGTAGCAGCCTTCAAGCACGTTGGTGGCGGCGAAGTGGCTGAAGCATTGATGCCAACTAGTGAAATGGCGGAGCGGCCAGTGAGTGAACCACCTCCGCCCACAAAAAACCACGAATTACCCGCTACCTCTGAGTTGCTAGAGGCTATATTTGCGGAATGGGGGGCTGATTATGAAAAAAAGTTCATTCGGGGGAGTAAAATCTACACCATTAGCGATGAGATACACGATTGGTTTTGGGCTGGTGAAAGAATGCTTAGACGCGGAGGGAAACTTCCCGGCTGTCATTGGCATCCATTCCAAGTAATTCAAGCAGGATTGCCTACTTGGGAAATACGAAAAGGGATTTTACAAAGGCCAACTTCCAAAGGAATGCATATTACAGGAGAAAAATTATCTAGTCGTGTTCACGAAATAGACGCCGACCTCCTGAAGGAAATTTTGCTGAAAGGTGGGCCTGAGAAGGAAGATGCCGCTGAGACCATATCTACCATTGGGGACGAATCGTCTGGAGGCATTGTTCTGCGGTTCAATCATGAAGGAGTCATGTGGTGGCTCCCGGCGTGGTTAGGGGGCAGGTTGACTCTGATGTTGCCCGATTGCGAACGCACTCTCCTAACCTATGCACTAGGACTTGAGGTGGGGCTGTGAGTCGATTGGTGGCAGTAATTTTCGCTACATTCATGTTGATAAATCTAAGTTTTATCGTGTTTGCCGAGTTCTTAGATGATGTTAGCGGGGAAACTGTGGAATCTGAGATTTCAGTCTTTGAATCATTTATTGATGGCAGCATTTGCGATGATGAATTTGCTGTAGTTGAAAAACTAGAAAGCGATGTTTCACTAAACTGGATTCATGGTGAAGAAAGCAGTTTAGCAGGACAGCAGCGAGCAGAAAAACTCGGGGCGGATTCCTGCTCGCAGTGGAGGAACGGGCAGTCAATTGAGAATGCTACCACGATTTCATCATTAGCAAAATTGACGCTCAGTGTTGATATTGTTGCCACGGAAGAGAATGATGAAACAGCTACGACAGATATTACTCAATCTGCTGGATTGTTATTAGAGGTTGAAATTGAACCATTAGAGGATTTAGCAGAATCACTAAATTTACGCTGGTATGTTACCGTGGACCACACTCCTGTTGGCAATGGAACTGCGGATGATGTTGTGCTGCACTATGGTTGGTCATCCTCATTTTACCACCAAGCGGGGAATACCACAAACTGGACTCATGTAATTGATTCCGAACGCCTTGAAGAAGATGGAATCCCATTCACCATCAATGATTTGTGGAGATTAGAAGTGACTGTGATGTTAGTCGATGACCTCAATTCAACTATTTCTGGAATAGACCATACTCAGGTTCAAACCCTCGATAGAATTCCAAATATTGCAGGCATGTTCCCAGTCATTCTCTTAACGATAGCAATCGTTGTTGGACTTGTGATTATTGTACGCCAAGATTACCAAAGAGAAGTAGGGCTTCCACTTTTAACAGGAACACTTCGTTACATCAAGAAGGAATGGATTGCTGAGGTAAAAGTAACTGCAGGTAAATACGATTTGACAATTAAGGGGGCATCCGCAACCTTACCTTGGAAGATGTCAAGGATTCCAAAGCAACAATTGGTTCCAGCAGGGACAAGTCGGAAATTTTCGGTAAAACTGAGAAGCACAGAAGAAATCAGTGAGGCAGAAACCCATTGGGAAGTTGAGGTTGAAGAATTGGGTGGTTGGGTTCTTGATCTCAAATTACCTGTTCATAAAATTGAATAAAACTCTCTCACTCTATGAATTGTTGTGGTAATTTTGCTTTTTATCGAGGTTTGATGCTCATCTGACCAAATTAAGGCAGTAAATTATCAACAACGTTCAAAAACCTCCTGCGGGGCGAGAAAACTCCGGACGTGCGAAAATGGACTTGGATGAAACTGACAAACAACTGATTGAAGCCCTCCAAGCGGATGGTAGACTCTCAATGAGAGCATTAGCGGATATGGTCGGAGTCGCTCTAGGAACTGTGTCAAATCGACTTGGAAAATTAGAAGAAAATGGAGTCATTACTGGCTACACTGTAAC
The DNA here is from genome assembly GCA_016845345.1 of Methanobacteriota archaeon. Classification (GTDB taxonomy): domain Archaea; phylum Thermoplasmatota; class Poseidoniia; order Poseidoniales; family Thalassarchaeaceae; genus MGIIb-Q1. Next base: position 43,407 of record JAERSV010000002.1, on the reverse strand, counting down.
CCTTGATGCTGACAAAGTTGGCTGGGAAATGAGTGTCGTTGTTGGGTTGAGAATTGTCAAAGGAGAATTACTTCCGGTCCAGCGCTTGATTGCCGACGACCCTCGGGTATTCGCGGTTTACGATGTGACTGGCGAAATGGATAGTTTGGTGTTCGCGCGGGTTAGTGATAGGGATGACCTAGATGACTTCACCAAAACTGTTCTATCTACAGAAGGGGTTGAACGTTCCACTACAATGGTTGTGTTAAACACGGTAAAAGAACAAGGTGTGAAATTACCAAATTAAGTGGAGTAAATGGGTTATCATTTGGTAAATTTTTCCAAAATTATTCTAATTTGCCGATTTGTGGTAAATGCCGATTTTTGGCAATTTCAAGGTGTTGATTCGCGCATCTTCAAGAACGGTCGTTTTGCGGTAGGACACTGTTGAGCGATTTAGGTAGTAGGAACGAAGGCGCCAGCGGCGCAAAATTAGATGCCAGTGAGTGGAATCTAATTCGCGCCGATTTAGATATCAGATTTCCACCTTCTGATTTGTGTCCACTACTAAATTTTGGTCGCTGGGTTGACCAGCCCCATCAGCACCTTCCAGCGGCAAGGCTGGCCTCAAGTAATTGGGATGGATTACTAATTGCTGATGAAGTTGGATTAGGAAAAACTGTGTCGGCATTACATGTTTTACGCCGCCTTCACGCGATGGGTGAAACAGGCGGCGTTCTCGTCATTTGCCCCGGTGGATTAAGATTGAAATGGTTACAAGAAATGTTTCACCGTTGTGACCTTGATGGATTTGAAGCAAATAGTGGTAAGAAATTGCATCATGCTCTTGATAGAATTCGAGATGGAGAATCTCTAGTTGTAGTCACAAGTCATGGTATTTTCAGGCAATCAAAATTGTTGAGAGAATTGATGGAAGAGGGGGTTCCAGACCTACTTCTGACAATTGTTGATGAGTCGCATCATTGTAGAAACCCTCGTAGTCGTTTACATGATGCTATCCAGATTCTTTCATTACATAGTAGGCAAACATTGTTCCTAACGGCTACGCCTGTAAATCTCTCAAATGAAGAATTATGGGTGCAACTTTCACTTCTAGCACCTGATAGATGGCCTGATTTTATTTCCTTCCAAGCAACAATGAGACCTATGCAGATGTTGAATACTGCTTTGGATGCAACTGCACAAACTATACCAGACCTCGAGGGGGCTCTGGGTGCGTTACAGATTTTGAATATGACACCAGGATTCAACAACGATCCACGATTGACTCAAGCCATTGAAATCTGCTCCGACCCACTTGGTTGGAGAGATGAATCACTGCAAAGAAATCGCTTAGAAGTTGCTGATTTGATTCGTCAACTCAGACCACTCAATGAACTAATTGTGAGAACGAGAAGACGGGATTTAGACCTCCACTTAGCAACGCGTGAAGCCATCACATTAGATGTTGAACTGAGTACTGCTGAGTGGAGACTGTATGAGGCTGCAAGACGCTGGACTTGGCGATTGATGCAATTGAGAAACCCTGATTCAGATAGATTTGATTGGGCACTAGTAGTACCTGAGAGAATGGCCAGCAGTTGCCTTCAAGCCTTCGCAACCCATGTTCAAACTCAATTAAGACAAACAGCAAGAGCCGCTTTTGATTTTGGAACGGAAGGTCAAGATGAAGCAGATGATGGAACAATCCGGGAAGCCGAGCACCGGCTTCTGAGTCGTTTTGGTGACCTCGATGAATTGATTGACGCGGCAGAGGAACTAGGAGATGAAGACTCAAAGTTTGAAGCGATGAAACTGTGGATGTTGAACTCCCTTGAAGAGGACCAAGTTGGAGGCATACTTTTGTTCAGTCATTTCCGAGGCACATTAGCCTATCTACATCGAAGATTAACAGAAGAAGGGGTCAATTGTAGGGTTCTAAGTGGACAAACCCCAATGCAACAACGAGAGGTTTTGCGGAATCAATTTGCGAACGGAGAAATTGATGTGCTTCTCTCAAGTGAAGTTGGAAGTGAAGGATTGGACCAACAGCACTGCCATCGACTCGTCAACTATGATTTACCATGGAATCCAATGAGAATTGAACAGCGTATTGGCCGGCTTGATAGATTTGGTCAGGAAGCAGATGTGATTACAATACTCAACTTAGCAGTTGAAGGAACGATTGATGCTGCTATTTTGGGTCGTTTATTTCATCGAATCAGATTGTTTGAAGATTCAATTGGAATGCTTGACCCACTGCTTGGCAAAGCCATGCGGCTTGTTGCTCAAACCGAACTAAACAATCCACGTGCCAAGCGTTTGGGTCATAGTGGGTACAGTCTCGTTAATGCTGATGAAGTTGCCAACGTTGATGGCGGCCTTGACACTTTACTTGAAAAACGTGAGCGGTGGCTAACAGAGCGAGCTACTGAAGAACGCGAATGGCTTGGTAATGACCCGGGTATACGGAAGTTGAGGGAAGATGCAATCAACATGGAACTTGGTATTGAGCCGGCTCAATTAATTGCCTGGGTGAAAGCAAGACTAAAGCAAAGAGACAGAAATTCAAGTGTGTACCAAGTAGATGGCTATTGGCACTTGAAATTAAGTCAATTTAGCGTTGATGAATTAGCCCTCAGATGTGATGATAAATCACGTTCTGATTGGTTGACTAGTGGATGGCAAAAGCACATTGAGATGTTAGCCGGCTCTGCAGGACCACACATTATTGGAGTTGCAATTGACAGTGATGAGGCAAAGGATAGAACCGACCTTATCCAACTTGCCCCATGGCATCCAATCATCCAGTGGTTGCGTGAACCGATAGGTGGTGAACCAAACCCAGATGCCACCATCAGCGGCTGGAAAGTCGCTGGAATCGCTCCCGTTACTCAACTCAAAGCAACTAGGCCAGAGAACTGGGATGATGAAGGGCGTATGCTAATCTGCCTTGATTGGATTGTTGCTGGCCTATCAAATCATGCTGTTCGAAGATGGCTCGTACTTGACAAACATGGCATGCCAATCCCCAATCAACCACTCTATCCATGGAAATGCTTTGAGGAGGTTGAGCGTGTAATGTTTGAAGAAAACGATGAAGAAATTATTGAGGGCGCTCTTGATAGAATTCATGGTTGGCTCTTAGAAGATGAGAGAGCAAGGCTTGCCCCTCTTTTGGATGAGTTACGCCATAATGTCCAACGCTCGTGGATGGAAAGGATAGAGCGAGAGCGGGAACAGATTCGTGCTGCTGTCTATCGCCAACAACAAGGAGGTGCGGCTGTGGATGACCGTTGGAGACGCATGAAAAACGGATTGATAACAAGGTTAACCAAAGAACTTGATGAACGAATCCTTCACCTTGAAAAAATCCGCGAGGGGGTTCAAGCAGAACTCAGTGCTCGGATTATAATTCAACTAGAGGATTACTCCTCTCCATCCGAACCATCGGGGTCGTGATAACTCATTTTTACTAGTAATTCTCTTGCAAAAGGAGCCATTGATTCAACCGTCTTTCCTTCTGGCTTCATGGCTCTCACTAACTCGATTCGTGTCGCTTCATCTAGTGAAACATCCATTGCCCTAAGTCGCATACTCATGTCATTCTGAATACGTCCACCTGTACGGTCCCAATCCATCAACAAAATGATTGCTGGGCCACCATCATTTGGATTATTACAACCATATTTTTCAAATAAATATGCAACTAAACGGCTTCGGTCCCAACCCCTATTCAGTTGTTCAATGACTCCGGTGAAGCCTAATTTTCGTAATGCCTTGACATCTTTTTTTCCTTCTATTAAGACAGGGCAGGAGGAACCACCATGCTCAACATCACGGTTTCTTTCACGGGCTAATGCCAATGCACGGCCAGCACTCTCAAATCGTACATCTTGGGTTGGATTCCCACCTGTGCTTTTACGACTCATTCATTCCACCTCAGTACTGTTGTGTCCATTATCCAAATGTTGTTCAAGTTTCTCTACCACAAGTTCCAATGAAATATCTGAAAGCAATATGCGCTTCCGTCTATCTTTGGCTCCTGAATCTAATTTTACTGATGTTTTAGGTAAGCCAAAAAAATCTGACATCAAATCAATTAGGTCTTGGTTTGCTGCGCCTTTCAAAGCTGGTGAAGTGACCTTTACTTGCAATCGCTGGCGCCATTCATTGATTCCAAGAATTTCCATGCTCAAGGATGAAGGTTGGAGTTCAATGGCAATTGAAACGTCTCTAGATGCTGACAAGGATACAATATCACTGATGTCAACCATGACTTTCACCCGGTGTACCTTGAATTGTGGTCAAGCATGAAAATAAAGCGGTTAACTCTCAAAGAAAAAAGGGGATTTGAGCGAATCGAATCATTCTCCAAGCTCGGCTAATTGCTCATCAATTACCCGATATAACTCTTCTCGACGGACTGGCTTTGGTACAAATGCATCACATCCTGCTGTTTCCGCCTTTCGCCGATCTTCTGGAGTTGAGAATGCCGTTACCGCAATAATCCTGCTTTTTCGGACTAGTGGGTGGTCACGAATTGCTTTTGTCAATTGTAAACCATCTGTCCAAGGTAATTGAATATCCATGAATATCAAATCAAAAGCCCCAGTTTGCAGAGCAGTGAATGCTTGGTTCGCATCCTCTGCAATTTCAATCTCTGTGATGCCCTTTCCTTTGAGTAAAGCAAGTAGTAAACGTACGTTTACTTGGTTATCCTCAACGACCAATGCCCGCACACTCATAGGCGGAGCCATACAGCGTTACCAATTCAACCTTTGCGAAATCACAACTTGACCAAAAAGCATGGCATAAAGGCCATGAAATGTGGCTTGAATCTCAACTATTGGCTACGCCAACGGGACACTGCGCCTTGTGTATTAGATTGAAAATACGGCTCAAACTTTGTTTGCAGTATATGTGAGGTGTTGCCAATGCTTAACTACGGACCGCTTTACGGCCGAACCAAGAGGGTTTTCCATGGCTGTAGGTGGCGCTTCATACAATGAGTTGTTTGAGATATTTTGGAACTGGTCTATCTTTGTAGGTGTCATAGTTTTTGGATGGCAATTACACCATTCATTCTTCTACCGCGCAAAGGACGGAGAAGTGCCGAATATTGATAATCTCAAAGTTGGAGAATTTCCGCTACATTATCACAATGGAAAGTTGGAAGCTGCGTGGATTATTGCCCCCTCTATCCTCATTATTTATCTCTGCATTCTCATCATTGGGCCAACATCCGATGTGTGGGAAGATCCAGATGCAGTTGGAGTTGAGGGCGTTGATTACTTTGAAATTGGAATCACTGGATATCAATGGTACTGGGAATTTGATTGTAGAGAATTAAGTACAGACCTTTGCGATGTGGGAGTTGATTCAGATACTGGATTAACTACGCTAATTCTGAAAAATAACACCCTGTATCGAATTGATTTAACTTCTGGGGATGTAACCCATTCACCTTACTTCGTTCAATGGGGTGCAAAGGAAGACGCTGTACCTGGACTGCAGACTTCAATTTGGCTTTCAATTGATTTAACTGGTAAATTTTTCATTGATTGTGCAGAATTTTGTGGAGATGACCACGCATACATGACTGCGATTCTTGAGGTCCACGAGTGAGGTGTTTATTGTGCAAGTAAATAAGAAATTTATCGCAATCTTCTCAATAGTACTAGTTGCAATGTTGTTGGCCCCCAGTATGCAAGCGAGGCCAACAGGTATCTCTAATGTAGAAACAGGATGTTCTTGTCACACTGGAAGCCCCAGTAGTGATGTGTCAGTTTTCATGACATTAGCAAATGGTAGTGCACTACCCGAAACATATAACGCGGCTGAAACTTATTCATTCTTAGTTGGTTTTACTGGTGGTCCTGGAGACGTGGCCGCTGAAACTCAAGATAACATGGGTGGATTCAATCTTGTTGCATCAAAAGGAACCCTTGCATCAACTGATGACTCAACCCACTTAATGGCGGGGCAGTTGACCCACACTGATTCAGGTAATGACCAAACATCTTGGGCAATTGAATGGACTTCACCTGCGAGTGGAACATCGAGTTTTACCTTGACTGTTAACTCAGTAAATGGAGATGGAAGCGCTACTGCTGATGACCACTGGGCTCAGTCAACTTTCACTATGAGTTCAATGGGTGGGGGAGTCGAACCTATGGAGGATGCTGATGGCCTCGTAGTTTTATTCTCAGCAATTATACTAGTGGTAATGTTACTGTTTGTCGCTATTGTTTACGTATTCTACCGCATGAATCCTGAAGGTTTCAGTTGGGCCGCTTTTGCTCCTTGGATTGCTGAATGGTTAACTAGTACAGACCACAAAAAGATTGGAACCCTTTACTTCGTGGCTGGCCTCTTTTACTTCGTAGTCGGTGGAGTTCTTGCACTATTAATGCGCACTCAGTTAGCAGTTCCCGGTAACGATTTCTTAACCAAAGATGAATACAATCAATTCTTCACCTTGCACGGTACAATTATGATTTTCTTGGCAGCAATGCCAATGATTAATGGATTTGCTAATTGGATTGTTCCGCTACAAATTGGTGCCAAAGATTTGGCCTTCCCAAGAATCAATGCTATGGCATTTTGGCTTAACCCAGTTGCATCGGTTCTTATCATGAGTGGAATCTTCTCAAGTAACGCTGCTGATGTTGGCTGGACTGGATATCAACCGATTACAGGATGGGTTGGAACTCACACGGGTGCTACTTTTTGGGTGGCTGGCCAAATTATGCTTGTTGCATCGTCAACTCTTGCAGGAATTAACTTCATCACAACAATTGCATGCATGCGAGCACCTGGAATGGGCTGGATGCAAATGCCTCTTTTCACATGGTCAATTTTAGTTTCTATCATGTGTTTATTCATATCAATCCCAGCCTTTGGAATTGGTTTGATTGAAGCCTTCTTAGATAGGACAGTGGCAACGTCCTTCTTCAATGTCTCAGCAGGAGGTGACCCTGTACTTTGGAGTCACTTATTCTGGTACTTTGGTCATCCTGAAGTTTATGTCGTTATTTTACCTGCCTTCGGTATCGTTTCTGAAGTATTGGCAACTAGTGCAAGGAGAGCAATCTTTGGTTATCGCTCAATGGTGTATGCGCTTGCAGGAATTGGATTTGTTTCATTCATTGTATACGGTCACCACATGTTGACCAGTGGAATGTCTCCTGCTCTGCGTTTCATCATGATGCTTACGACAATGGCTGTGGCTGTTCCCACGGGAATTAAAATCTTCAATTGGCTCAAAACAATGCACGGGGGTTCCCTCGTTTACCGTACTCACACGCTTTGGGCGCTCGGATTTTTAATCACCTTCACACTTGGTGGTATTTCTGGAATGTTCTTCCCAGCAATTTCAATGAACACTCATTTGCATGAAACATACTTCGTGGTTGCTCACTTCCACTATGTGTTAGTTGGAGGAGTTGTCTTCGGTCTGTTTGCGGCGATTTACTACTGGTATCCGAAAATGACTGGTCGAATGCTGGATGAGCGTCTTGGTGTTATCCATTTTCTTATTGCCTTCATTTCATACAATGGTCTCTTCTGGCCAATGCACAAGTTAGGGCTTTGGGGAATGACTCGTAGACACCACACATATTTCTTGCAAGCAAATGAATACAGTGATGTGATTGGGACTCTACCTCCTGAGGCAGCAGGTTGGAATATGTTCATTACAATCAATGCGTTTATCTTTGGAATGTCTACATTATTCATGGTATTGAATATGGTAGTATCTCTAATCAAGGGTCAAAAAGCACCAGCTGACCCATGGGGTGGATGGTCATTTGAGTGGCTAACTACATCCCCTCCACCAACCCCATCATTCGACGAGATTCCTACTCTAATCGATGTCAATGTTAACGAGGAGAAGGAACCCAACTGGTTGATGCGAATGATGGTCCCTGATGACCATGGGGAGGTGAGTGAATGAGTTACGACGAAGAACACGAACATCATGGAAGCGCATGGGGTCCTCATGATTGGAGCCACGGAGCGCCACACAACAGTTGGTCGCCAATCATCGTTTCACTAGGTGTTGGAGTATTCTTGTTCGGATTTGCGGGTACATTCGCAATGAATGAAACGATGGATGGTACTATCTACAATCCCGGTGGGCTACCGATAACTCTTGTTGGGTTTGCAATAATCATCTCAGGTTTCCTAATATGGTGGCGCCAAGATCTTTCGTTTGAGGGCCACTATGAACCAAAATCCGCGGGTGTCCCATTCAAAAATATCGACATACGTAAGGTTGGAATTTGGGTATTCTTGATGTCTGAGATGATGGTCTTCTCGTCTTTATTCTCAACCTATATTCGGTATAGGCTTAACACGGAATCATGCCAAACAATTCTTGACAACCATTCAACATACTCTAATGGCGTACCATTCAGCCCAGGTGATGCTTGCTGGATCCCAGCATCGTACTTCATCGCTGGAAGCCACTCAGAATCTTGGACTCTTTCATTTGGTGGATTTGGATTGCCAGACACATTGGTTCCAGGAGCAATTAACACATTCGCTCTAATCATTTCTTCATTCACTGTGGTAATGGCTCTGCAAACCGCGAAGAGAACGGATTTGGATGCAGACGTACGTAGCAAGAAAGTGCGCAACTATCTAGGAGCAACTCTTGCACTTGCAACTCTATTCCTCATCTTGAAGATGGTTGAGTGGTTCATTGGATTCAACATTGGACCATTCCATGCACCTAGCCTTTTGGAAGATGGATACACAATTCACAACACAGCCTACCCATTTGCTGGTTCTGGGCACGGTGAAGAACACCTCACAGCCAATTTACGTCTCTCAGCAAGTACCTTCTATGTCGCTACTGGCACCCACGGTGCTCACGTGTTCGGCGGTATCGTAGGGTTGAGTTACATGACCTTCAAAGCACACAAGGGTGGTTACTCACCAAGTAACGCAGTATCGATTGAGTACTTCGGTCTTTATTGGCACTTTGTGGATTTGGTTTGGGTGTTGGTTTTCCCAGCATTTTATTTGTATTAAGGAGGAGAGGAAATGAGTCATACAATATTTGGAAAAGACGCTTACAACATGAATTTCGCGATGCTGATGATTCTAACTTTAATTGAAGTTGGAGCGGTTGCTGCGTCGGTACAAGAAATGATTTCAGAAGGAATGATTATCTTTGTGCTTGTGTCTATCGGGGTTGTTAAATTTCTTGGAATCGCTTTCATATTCATGCACCTTAGAATGGAGGAGGATAGCAACATTTTGACAATGACTGCCTTGTTTCCTGTCTTTTTCATTGGTATTATGATAGCTGTGATTGCATTGACCAGCCCTGCTTCACCTGATTCATTACCAGCATGGTGTAGATTCTGGTAAAGTTGCTCTATTGAGCATCTTTGTTGATTGTTATCTCTGCAATTTGGATATTGTTTGAAGGCCTCAATTTTGTCTAACAAGCAACTTTCAATTGATTCAGAACCATGCGTTATTCATCATTGCCCGCCCAACATCGGCAACCGAACAACCTCCCACATGTCCTACAAGGCCACATGGACTAGGATGAATGTAATGACTTTTGAAGATTATGACGCGGACGGAGAGATTTGAACTCCCGCGACACGAGGTCACCGGATTTCAAATCCGGCGCGATACCAGGCTATGCGACGTCCGCAGTAAAGCCGCCGACTCGCTTCTCATTCTTGAACCCAAAGGGCAACAAGCATTGTTGCAATCAAAATGAGTTGATGATTACAGTGAAGCACTTTACTGGAAAAATTAATATCAAAAAAATCAGGCGAGCAAACATGCGTAGAGTTGTGGTTGTTCTGATGGCTGGAGCAATGTTGCTCGCTGGGTGTTTAGGTGGCAATGAAGAGGCTGTTTCTTTCAATGGTCATCAATACAATCCTCCTGTTGACGCACCAGATTTTACATTAACTGACCATAATGGAAATAATGTTTCACTCTCCGATTTTGATGGGAAAGTTGTTGTTGTTGCTTTCACTTACACTTCTTGCACAGATGTTTGCCCAATTATTGAAGCAAATATGAATTATATGGCAGGAGAATTAGGAGATTCATATGGAGAAGATGTTGTTTATCTATCCGTCACTATTGACCCTATTAGAGATACACCTGAGGTTTTAGCCCAATATGTCACAGAGTACGGCTACGACTGGCCCCACCTTACCTCTACCGATTTTGAATTACTCAAGAGTATGTGGACTAGTTGGGGGGTTGCTGTCAATTCTTCTATGATTGATATGCATATCAATGGAGGCATGAACACGAGTGATGAAGATATGAGCCAAGAATCGATGATGCATTCAGTCATTACGATGATGCCGGACAATAGCACCGCTGAATATCAAGTCAACAATACACATCTACCAGAAAATGCAACGGGTTACAATCTGACTACAATCGCTTTCAATATGAACAGTGTTAGTTTCACAGCACCTAATTCTCAGTATGGACATTACATGGAAAATATTTCTGGTAATGAAGCACCTTCAGATTATTCATGGTACTGGAGTCTCTTTTTGTGGAATGGTTCAAACTCATCGTGGGAAGAAAGTCAAGTAGGTATTGATGGAGTAAATATTACCTCAGACACACCACATCTTGCTTGGGTAGCAAGCAATGCCAACACCTCCAATCTACCAACGCCGACCTCTGAAATATGTGGTGGGCATGGATGGATAATGGGTGAAGGCGGTGGCGCCCACTGCATGTGCGATGATGGTTACCAATGGGATGGTGATGACCGCCTTACCTGTATTACTGGAGAAGGGCAAGGGACTCACGATGGTCACGAAAGTGAAAATACCGGAGATGCTGAAGAAGTGTATGATGTAGGGCATAGCACCGTCACATACATTGTCGATAAAAATGGGCAAAAGCGAGTTGCTTGGGTTGGTTCTGATTGGAGCCCTGATGATTTCCTTGAGGACATCAGAACCCTAACCGGCAATAGTGGTTAAAATGGCCACGATGGTCATTAATTTCCCTCCAAAGCGTATTCAACTACGCCACTCCTCGCCTACCCATGGCAAGAGGGGGGCAGGCTAGTCTTGCAATTCTGCTAATGGCAAGTATGGTGCTTGCTGGTTGTGTTTCCCCAGAGATGCAAGAATGGGGCCCCGATGGTATTGAAGTCGTTGTTGATGAATCAGCAGGTACTGCTACGATGTCTACGCATACGGGTGATAATGATCTTGATGATGATGTCGCTAATCTGCTTGGATGCGATGCTGATGGTAATTTTTCTGTGGTGGCTCCATCAACAGACAAACCAATCAGGATTGAAGGTTGGTTACACCTATCAAAGCATTTTCCTGATGGATCTGCATCTAGTTCTAAAGGTGAAATGCTGAGTACATCAGCAGTAATTGTTCAATTTGGTAAATATGATGAGGTGAGCCTACCAACCCAAGGGAAAGTTGACGGGGTTAAAGAATGGCATACCCCTTTTGAAAGTGTTCGAGCCATACCTCCTGGTTTTACCTCGGCTAGTAAATTCCCACATGACGGCTGGGCAATTGTTGGACTGATTCCCGCTAATGAGAACATTTTGAATGGTTTTGCAGGATTAGATTGGCACCAAAAAATATTACTTGAAGGATGGTTAGTAGATGGTCAGTATTTGGGAAGTAATGAGGTACATGTCTCTGATGATGGTGAGTGTCGTATTTATGCTGGAGCAAATATTGATGGATTCAGGGGTGCAATGCTTGTCACATCAATGACACTTGGTGATCATGGTTTGATTGATGAAGAGAATTCATACAATGCATACTCTGTTCCAATTATCGGTAGTTGGCTATACTATCTATTTCTTCTTGGATCTATTGCAGGCGCTACAATACTTTTCTTCTTGAGCACTGGTTTGATTCGGCGAGGTGCTAAATTAAGTGCTCGAGAGTTGATGACTGAGGCACAAATGCTTGCTGCTAAAACAGTAAAGAAAGAAGTCAAACACGATATACACAGAGTAAAATCTGAGACTGGAGAAAAGAAGAAAATCAGGGCCGCTAAAGCACAAGTTACAAAGGCTGAAAAATTGAGTGAAAAACCTGCCATTGAACTTGATGACTTTGATGTTGATAGTGTGATGAGAGAAGGTCATAGACCAAGTGCACATTCGGTTCGCTCATCCACTAGTGCAGGTGTAATAGAAACTGAAGAATCGGTAGAGATGCAAGAGAAAATGGATGAGGCGGATTCATTGCGTGATTTGCAAGACACCATCAAAGAACGTCAAATGGCAAGACTTGGGGGGAAAATGGAAGTTCCCGAGGGGTTACCAGATAAACCAGATTCTAAAATCTCAATGAGTAAGCCAGATGCTCCAAAAGCAAAACCACAAACTCGTAAGGTTCGCAAGACAAAGGCAGTCAAGAAGGAACCTGAACCAGAACCAAAGCCCGTGACTCCGACCAAGAGTGGGCCAGATATTGCAGATGATGAGGATTTCTCAGACTTTGCACTTTGAGATTGTTGAACCTAAAACCATGTAGGAAAGACCTACAACCAACCCCTACAAAGGGTTACTATGGGGGGGTATGAAGATGAAACCATTTTTGGTAAGTTTTTTAGAAATCACCCAAAGGAATCGCAAGCAATTGTAGGGTCCTTAATTGGGTATTACTTTGTTTTTGAAGTGTTTGGTGCTAATTGGTTATTGGAATTGGCACTAAGTTGTGGTTTTTGGAATGGCCCTGAATCTTGTGGTGGTTCAGAATGGTGGCTTCTGCTCTATACTTTCATGCTTGGTTGTGTAATGTCACCAGGAATCGTTGGCGGAGTTTCATTGGCTCAAAAGACCTCATTTTCGCAAATGTCAATCCCTGAGAGAGATGGGCTAGCAGGGGTTCTCACAGGTGGCCTATGGGGCGGATTAATCTGGGCAGTGCTTTGGTTGTGGAGCCTTCCTCACGCTTGGGGAATGATGCCATTTGAACATGGTTGGGGATGGATATTCTTGTGGGTTTTCATATTGTTGCCAATGGGGTTTTTGCCAGTGTTAGGCATCCTTATTGATGCTAGTAATCGCATTAAAAATGCAGGAAAACAGGCGATTGAGGCAATAGAATTTGGTCGGAGAAATCTTGCATCTGGGGCCAAAGGTGATGATGTTCGCGAATTACAAGAATTACTCAATAAGGCCGGTGATTCAATTTTGGTTGATGGGTCATTTGGTAATCAAACACAAAATGCTGTAAAGATATTCCAAACCGATAATGGGTTAACTGCCGATGGAATAGTAGGACCTATAACTTGGGAGGCTTTGAATGAATCCATGGAGCCTGATTGGGTTGCGGGTGGTGGAGTTTCCCTCGCTCTCAGTCAGGAAAATTTTGGTACCCACGAAAATATTGAAGTTTTCTTCAAGAATGGGCCTGGAAATCCAACAGATTGGATTGGGATTTACCAATCAAATCATCCAATCGATGAGAGTCACCATTATGGAAATTGGTTGTATGTAAATGGTGATAAAATTGCTAGTCATGGTTTTCGAGAAGGTCAAATAACTATCCCCCATAAGTTAAATCCAGGGAATTACAAGGTGGCTTTCCTTGCTAACAATAGTTACCAATTATTAGCCACAAAGGATTTTGAAATCAGTTTTGGCCATCCTTCTTTGAATGAAGAAGGCGCTGCTGTAGAAGCAGAAGGGGAAGCCGCTAGCACTTCTGAAACGTATGAGGCCACAGCAACTAAAATTGAAGAATCAAAAGAACAAGAAATTGCAGCCCTTGCTGAAGCGGTTGAGGAAATCTCAATTGATCCTAATTTTGAAGGTGAGATTTCTAACCTTAGAGTTTTGGCGGAAGAGGAAATGGAAGGACAAATCAAAAATTTGCCTGCACCAATCCAAAATAAAATTCGTGCAGGGTTCGCCGCTAAGATGGATGCTGTTGAAGAAAAAGCACGAAGTAAAATTCCTCAAGCCAATAGGCTTGCAGCAGGAGTTGGTGTAACGGCAGGAGCGGTTGGAGCCGCTGCTGGCTTGGCTGCAGTTGCCGGCGTATCTGAAAGAGCAGAAGTCATCATGGAAGATGGCGAAGTCGATCTTGATGAAATCCAAGACCAAGTGCGTGACCTTGTTGAAGGCATGGATATTGGTGAGCCTGAATTTGATGATGAAATTGAAGACATGGAAGCATCTACAGAAATCTCCGAACCTGAAGAAGAAACACCTGTGGTGGAAACTCCCCAACCAGCAACTGAACCATTAAGTGATGGACGGGGTAGCGAATTTGTACTCTTAGCAGAGAGAGTTAAGGATGCACTCACATCAGGCGAACGCACAAAAATTGTATCTCAGGAGATGACAGGTGAATGGCCTGTTTTGGTAGAAATAAATCGAGTAAGAAGAACAATGGGTATTGGACTTGGGGATGAATACAAAAACGGAAAAACACTGGAGGGAGTTATTGTTGGAACTGATATCGCTGTCTCTGTTCTTACCTCTGACAAAACACCAAACCTTGATGAGTTTGAAGCAGGAATGACCATTTCTACTAACTGTGTGGTGAAAGAATACCGAGCAGTTTTGAAACGCTTCGAATTATTAGGATAGACAATTAACTATCCCAAGGTACTTGCTTAGCACCCCTTATCCAGAGTTGCTTTGTGTGGTACTCTAGAAGAGCAGGGGTTTGAAGGCACGGTTCTCCATCAGCCTGAACTATCAGAGGAGGTGAATGAGAAGCGTCACTTGGTTCTCCGTTTTCGTCAACAGAACGGATTTCTAAACGAGTACATGGTTTGAACTCAATCCCCCATTTTCCTACGTGTTTTCCCTTCTTGAGTGGCCCCATTAACATCAGCATCTGAAGTTTTGAAAGTCCCCATGCATGACATAAGTGACCATGTTCAAGGGTTGGTGAAGCGCCCGGGCAAACCTTGTATCCACCGCCGAACATTTCACTGGTTGTGGCGGCTAACATAGAGAAATCAACGACTTCTGGTTCGTTATCATTGATTTTTACCCAAGCCTGTTTCTTTTTGCGTTTTAGAATCTCAGTGGCTCCAAGATAAGTGTACTTCATCGAACCTTTTATCCACTTTCCGCGGGTTAATTTGGCGCGGGACGTTTCTGACGTAACTCCACAATCTGATTCTAAAAAGACCCATCTCACGACTCTTCCGGGAATATCTGCCTCTCCATTCCATGTAGGGTGATTAGTTGGGGACGGATAACCTGATTCCTCTGGTGCTGGCATACCTTGGATCCGGAATGCACCAACATGGCGGTCAGTACCGCTGACCAGAACTTCTGCAATCTGTTTTGGCTTATTTAGAGGAATACAATGAGCGCGGGCAACATCGTTGCCGGTTCCAGCTGGAATGATCCCAAGCGGTATTGATGAACCTCTCAATCCAGATGCAACTTCGTGAACAGTCCCATCTCCTCCACAAGCGACTACTAAGTCTAAGTCTTCGCGGTCACGCAGAGAGAATGCAATTTCAGGGGCGTGACCGATTCTTTCAGTGAAATGGACTTCACACTCAAATCCAGCCTCTTTCAAAACTGGTTCAGCGGCTTTCCAGCGCTTGAGAGCGCGGCCGTCGCGGCCGGCTGGATTTACGATGCAAGCAATTCGTGGCACGAAGGGCCATAAGGCCGCCAGCATTTCAAAGAATCCACTGCAATTATTTAGGCGAAGCCACAAATGGGCGTGGCTACTCGGGTAGGCGAATGAGTGGCACCAATTGGAGTGAATTTGAGCGAGACTGCATGGCGCGGGCGCTCAAAATTGCTAAACAAGGTAAGGGCCAAGTGTCACCAAATCCACTTGTCGGGTGTGTTTTGGCTCGGGATGGCAAGATAATTGCTGAGGGTTGGCACGACCATCTTGGCGACCTTCACGCTGAGCAAGCAGCAATTGCTGATGCTGAATCTCGCGGAGTTGCAACTCAAGGCGCGACTGCGTTTGTGACGCTTGAACCTTGTAATCATCATGGTCGGACCCCGCCCTGTACAGAAGCGTTGCTCTGGGCGGGGATTAAGCGGGTTGTGATTGCAGCTGAAGATATCAACCCGACAGTTAGAGGCGGTGGTGTCGATTATTTGAGAAAGGCTGGGATTCAAGTTTCACAAGGATTGCTGGAGGCTGAAGCACGTGAACAAATGCACTCATTCATGCATTGGTGTGAACGCCGCAGACCAATTGTGATTCTCAAAGCGGCATTAGATTGCAATGGAAATGTTGACTCAATTGCAGGCCCGCCAGCAAGATTCACTTCCAAAGAATCTCTAGATGAAGTTCACAAATTAAGAAGAGAGTGTGATGCTGTTCTTATCGGTGTCAATACGGTGATTCGCGATGACCCACAATTAACTGTGCGGAGGGTTGAGATGGGAAACTCAAAACAACCATTGAGAGTGGTGCTTGACAGGAGCGTTAGAACACCCGAAGGGGCGACTTTGGTCAGTGACGGGCACGAGACACTAATTCTCCATTCTGAGGATAAAGACAAGGGCTTCAAATGTGATACTATTCTAATGCCACCATTGTTCTCGGACACCGAAGATGGTGTTGATTTAGTACAACTTCTCGACCTTTTAGGTGACAGAGAAGTGCAAAAATTACTGGTTGAAGGCGGCCCAAATGTTTGGGCGCAATTTTTGGCTGAAAACTTAGTTGATGAAGCCCACATTTTCCATTCAAATGTTGACCTTGGAGAGGGATTGGAATCGGGTATCACAGATTCAGTTCTTGAGGCAGCAGGGTTACGATTGGTAGATGAAAGAGAAAGCGGGGATGATAATCTTCGAGTCTGGAAGCGCAACTAGATTTGATACTCTAAGTGCGCTCTGTGCTTTCAACGTCTAATGTGTTTGACAATACAAGTAAGCGACCTCGCAAGCCAATCGGAGGGGGTGGGAATTGATCTCGGTGCGGACACAATTCATCGAGGAATGGTTGGTCATTTTGGTCGAGCACGAGGGGGTAAATTCGGCAACCTTCTGGGCGGTTTTGCCATACTTCGCAGGTGCCGGGGGCGTGGTGGTCTGGTGAGTCGGTCTTGAGAAATACACATGCTTGGGTGGCTGGAGAGTTCGCTAGGCGGACACTTCCATCGGGTAGGACGGTAGTGAATGATTCAGCAGATGAGAAATTTTGTAGGCCAGCAGAGATAATACGGGATATGTCGGCGTTTGTCACCGGCATTTCGGTTTGGCGACAACATTTGCTGCATTGTTGTTCAAAACAGGGGGTTTTTTGCCATTCTGTTGACACTCGCTTTGCCTCCTATTTGCCTAAGCGAGCCGTTCTCTTCAAAGGATATGCCTTGGTCGGCGGGTTAATTGGGCGATTGGGGTAGCTTGGATATCCTGACGGGCTTCGAACCCGTCGTCGCGGGTTCAAATCCTGCATCGCCCACTCCTAATATTACAGCGAAGGGCCTAAACAATCTCAGTCAGAGACTGGTATTTCTGCTGTCTTCCTCATCGAAAGAACGCCAAACACAGTCTTGATTTTGGAACGATTCGCCAAGATCATTGAAAATGAACAGTGTCACATTCATTTCATCATTTGAAGGCTACAGTAAAACCAGCAAAATATCCATGATACAAAGATGCATTTCCCTTGCTGGATATGATTCTAGTCACTCTTCTGCTAAGAGTTGTTTGTAGTCATCGAGTTGCTTCTCATATTTTTCAGCCCATACAACCCAGTTCTCTTGCATACCAGCCATCGCCTCATCATCAACTGGCACTACCGTGAAAGTCCCACTTTCACGCGAAATCAAAAGCAAAAGCATGAACTCGTTTTCGACGCCTTGTAGGTAAAGCGCGGCCTGTTTGGCGTAATTCTTCTTCCACTTGTACTTGAAAATCGATTTTTGGTTCTTGTCTTCCGGAACCTCGTGAGGAAATACTCGTAGTGTCTTTGTTTCAACAGGCACCCCTTTGAAATTGAGGTCGGGAGTACCACCTACACTCACACCCAACTCTCCGCAATCGAATCGAACTCTCTCGCCCTTCGCCCAGTCTTCAGATAGGATGTTTTCAAAAGTTTCTTCCAAAAACTCATCAAATGCATGACCGATTTCAATAACACCCAGAGGAGCCTTGCTTACCGGTTTTTGTTTCGCTTTTCGCCAGCCAGCAATTCTATTGATGACTCTCTTAAATTTGGAGTGTTCTTTGAGGTCTGAAACACGCAAATATCTGGTTCTTTCATTATACAAATCAAAGTATTTCGGCGCTGACATCTCTGTTTCATTCAAAATCCTCTCTAAACTTTCACCAGCCTTCTTGGCTAATGCATCGGCCTCTTCATCCTCAATTACCCCGATAAGTCCGGTGCTGATTTCACTGTGAGGTACGTATGTCCATGTTACATCCTCAAGAAACTGATTGAACCACTTGGTAGAATCTCGTGAGACTTCAGCTCGCTGACGAGGATTACTTTTACAGTGAACTTTAGGTTTGGTGGCATCAAATTCCTCACCGCAATCACGGCATCTCCATTGGTATGGCTTCCTCAAAAAGCGAGATGCCGGTGGTTCTTTCTTTGCCTTTTCATCTGCAGCATTCTTGTCAGTATCCGATTTTTTTGGTTTCCTGGCTTTGTTGGCTTTTTGTTTCTGCCACTTTTCGACTTCTTCAGCAGCCTCTTCTCGACGCTTCTGATTAGTGAGTATTAGTGGTGGTTCACCCTTACCAGTTACAATTACTAGACCAGGTGCGGGTGTAGAACCAGGCTTTTTCCAAGCCTTAGAGTTGAACGATTCTCCACCCTCAGGAGGCTTTCCGTCTTGCGAATTCCACAATCTGATGAACACTTCATCATCGTCAAGTTCTTCTCGTCTATTGCCGATTGCTCTGCACTCTTCGGTGCGGTTTTCAGCATACCATTTCTTCCATTCATTAAGCGTTGCTTCAATCATTTTTTCAACTTCTGATTGAGCACACGGGGTGCTCTTATCACTAACTGCTTGGCATTGACACTATTTCAATGATGTCAATCTAATCAGATTCTGCGTCGTAGACCTTCCATCATTTGGTCAGCCTCACCTAGTTTACCGAGGCAGGTGTCAATATCACCCTTGTCAAGTGCCTCAACAGCTTCTCCAATAGTCGCCTCACAAGCGTTTCTTTCCGCATCTTTGACCTTGATTCCCGCCGCTTCCAAACGGTCACGAACCACCCGCCATTCACCTTGTAAGAATTCTAGTAACTCAGTTGCTTCACCCGTTTGTGCGCTTTCAGCATCGAGTTGTCTTGTGATATTCTCTAACAGCATTGCCGCATGTGACCATTGCTTGTCTTCGCGGGCATCACCAACTTCTGCTAATCGGTCATCCCACTCTTTAGCATCAGCCCAATCGCTCCACTGAGCGACTAATTTCTTGCGCTGTCGCCATGCTTTCTGCACCTCAACCATTGCTTCAGCCTCGCGTGTGACCTCACGAATAACCGAGTCAGCCATACCTCTTGCAAGGGAGAAGTCACCCTCTTTCAGCGCTTTATTTGCCTGCTTCAGTCTAGCGGCAAAGTCAGAATCATCTATTCCGCTCGCCGCCTTTACAGCCCGGCTTGCTTCCTCAACGACTTCCTCTGCTCCCGTCTCGGTTTCACCGAGGTTTTCTACATGTTCTGGAACGGCCATCACCAATCCAGCCGCTTCCGCGGGAGCCTCTCTATCTAACGCCTCTTCGGCATTTTTTACACTGTTAAACAGAGGATCAAATTGTACGCCCTCACAACCAGACAGTGCTCTTTTTGCATCTGATATTGCGGTTTCTGCTTGCGCCCAGAACTCAATAATTTCTCCAGCATGAGTCTTGGCTTTTCGAAACAACATTTCCGCTTCTCTTAGTGAACCAAGTTCTATTTCCCTGTCACCCTGAGTTAAGAGCCGCATTGCTTTCTTTGCAGTTGGAGCAATATCATCTGCTTCTGAAACTGCTCTTGCAGCATCATCGCGAATATCAGTAATATCGCTAGACATCGCCAATGTCCGCTCAATATCATCCTCAGCTAGATGCATAATGGTCATCGCTTCAGCAGGGTCTGTATAACCAGCCTCAGTTGCATTTTGCAGTAATGAGGCGGCTTGGTCAACTTGTATGCCTTGAGCGCGTAATTCTAGAATACGCAACTCAAGCCTATCTCTCAACTGCTTGAATTTCTTACGCGCTTCTCTGTCTGGGTCCTTACCAAAGATGTCAAACAGTGCAACGCCGAATGCAAGCAAACAGATTCCGGATGATGCAATCATCACAACACCTTCCGAAGGGTTTGACAACAGTAGTGCAGTGGCGGATGTAGCCCCTAAAAGTTGAACTAATCCACGGAACCTAACTGCCTGTAGTGTGCCTGTTAGAACACTAGTGGAAAAGAGGTAACATGACAACCCAACCAACCCTAGCATAGCATGACCCAACCTACCACTAGTCTCAAGTTCAGTGTCAAAAGAAGTGACTCCAAGCAATAGCATTGGAGCCCATGCTGCGGCCGAAAGTGAACCCAATCTTGAGCGATGTTTTGCACCATAATCAACAAAATCTTGCATTGCTAAAGCCAATACCATCAGGATAAGTCCAGGGCCAAATCTTGGCATGAATTCTGCTCTGCCATCAATACCAGGCCAAACATACCACGCCGAAGCCATCACCAAAGTAATCGCTGAAACTATACCTAGAGTTTCTAATCTATTACGCTGTAGTGCTAATGATTTAGAGAGTATAGAGTCAACATCCTCAACCCCCCCAACCTCTGACATCGCTTCGCGACGGCCGCCTCGTTCTCAATAAGGTGCTCCCTTCGTGGGTTGGAAAAAATAGGGCAATGCACACATCAGAAAGGTGTGTTATCTCTTTCAGGTCTATTTCTAAACATCAAAAATCCGAAAAGTGCGAGTAAAATGACGGCAATGATTTCGTCAGCCTTCTCAGTCAATGGAGATTTAGGGGATATATCACTCTCAATGGTGAAGGTACCTCCTTCTCCAGTAACTTGGTCAGTCCAAGTAACTTCTACACTAATTTCTCCTCGCTTAAACTCAGTTACATCCAAAGGCAGAATTACCGTTGCAGGTCTATCAGCACTTGCCTCTCCCGAATCCCATTCTCGACTACATTGATCATGGTAACAAGCAGTCACTTTTGCATTGGTTGAACCGATGTTGACAATTGTAACTGAGAGCAATCCTGATTCTCCGATGACTGGTGTTCCACTTACATTGATTTCAACGCCACTGATAGATGCTGGGACTTGTGGTTCAACTACTGGATTTGAGATAACCTCACGGATATTCCCTGAGCTGTCCATCGCGTACAATTTTAATTCGTGAGTTCCAACATTCATTTGCGGAAGTTGGAAAATCTTCGCCTCTTCCCATGTCCCATTCGTCAGTAATGGAAAGTTATCTAGGAAAATTGCCCAAACCGTATTTTCAATAGCATCAATATCATCAAATGAGCGAGTCAGATTCAATATGATTTCACTTTTACCCATAGCAGGGTTTAGTGGTCCAATTGGATTTCCATCAACCATCACTTCGGCAGTGATGGTTGGAGGGGTTCCATCAAGCATAGTGACATTCCAACTTGTAATGTTGCTATTTCCTGCGCCATCAACCAATTCCATCTCTAAAGAATATACAGTTAATTCGCGTTGTAAATGTCGGTCTTCAACCGACATGTGCATCCAGTTCACTTCGTTTCCTTGATTGAATTGGTCAGCAAATCCAATATCATGTTGCTCCCAACCTTCTGATTTATTTGAGCGCCAAATTACATTGACACCCGCTCCTGAGTCATCTTCTGTTTCAGCAATCACTGTCAAAAGAGAGCCAGCCCTGACCTCAAACTCGCCAACTTCTCCCAAGTAGTGGAAGTAAGGTGGAATCTGTCCTCCAGCCTCTTCTGTAGCGTTGATGTAAGCCATTGGCGCTTCGCCATCGACATACAAATCAATCCACCAATTGGAATTTGCTCCATCCCAGTCGCTACAAGTTAGTGTCGCATTCACCACATTGCTGTGTGAATAGTTTACACTTTCTGGAATAAATGTAAATGATTCATTATTAGATTCAGATTGAATTTCTCCGCCTTTTCTCAGTTCCCAATGACTTGATAATTCCGACATTCCCGAATCACTGCATTCGCTAGTCAATGTGACATTTCCGCTCAATGGTATAGCCAAACCGGGGCGCTCTTCCAAATGGCCACCGGCTATTGGCGCTTGATTAGGTCCTACGGTGACAGTCCACATCCCGACAGTTGGCGAAAGAGATCGATTCACCGTGAATGTTGATTGATTTCCTGTAAGCAAATCAATTTGTGGACTGTATCTGACTTCCCATCCCGATGGTAGATTAACAGTGATAGGAATCGATTCTAAAGCATCACCACGAACTGGGAACCAGAAAATTCGGCTACTACCAAACGCAGCCTCACCATGTAACAATGCTGTTTCATTCCAACCATAGTAGCCAGCTCCAATACTTTCATTTTGAGTCACAGAAAAATCACTTCTATTCACAACCCCATTCAGTGGTTGTTCATCAAATAGGAAAAGATGATTGCTCTCAACCCACATATTTTCGCCATGAAACATCGAAAATCCAGCCTGCTCACCAAAACCAAGGTTACCATCACGATTACCAAACCAACGGTCAATTTGCCCAATTAACCCAAGTGAACGGTCAGGGATTTGTGGTGTGCCAAAATCGGTGGGTATGGTAAAACTCGCTTCCCAAGTTAGGTTGAATGCCTCACCTTTTTCCGGGGCGCTTGTCATGTTTAGGTACCCATGTCCTTCCCATTTCGGACTAGGCGCATCACCTTGATTTGTAAGTAGACTAGTTATATTCAGTTGGGCTGAATCATTACTTGTGACTGGCTGGCCAATCCTGATTCCACCTTCTGAGTTGTAGATATTCCATTCTCCTTCTGTGGTTCTTGGTATGTTTTCATCGACTTCTCCACTCCATTCAACTAACTCCCAATAACCAGATGGTTGGTGTTCAATACGCAATATTCCTGTGTCATTTGCATTTTCAGGCCATCCAAAAATTCTCATTGTTCCATTATCTGAAATTGTAATGGAATCTTCGCCGCTCCAACTAATCAATGACGCATCGTTCTCAGTTGTTGCTGTAATCCAGCCTGAACCGCCATTTGGAACCGCCAAAGTGGCGTTACCAGAAGCATTCAGAGTTGCTTGCAACTTTTCGGTATGACCGATTAGAGTTAGCGTAATTTCGCTTCCAGCAGTTCCAGAAATGTTGACAGTTCCATCCAATGGAATCAATGCAACATCGGTCTCAAGAACATCATCGGCAAATAGGATAACAAAACCCATTCCACTTGCATAATTAGAATGAGTAACTGTGATTCGAACAGGGCCCGCAGCCAGATTATCAAACACTAATCTACTACCCGGCAAGGTTTCAGGCCCTGCAACCGTTAAGCCGGTCCAAGCATCAGTAACTGTAACGACAGCACCTGAGAGTGGAAGTCCATTATTGTCCAGAACAATTATGTCAAGAGAAGCGGATGAGGTGGACCATTCTCTATTCTCTTGATTCTCAAGCGTTGTTGGGTAAGTGAAAATAGTTACACTTAGAATGAATACAAGTAGTAATGCAACACGACGCATTTTCTCACACTCTCCGATCGTCAAGGATAAGGGTTGACCCTTCTAAATCAGGGTTGAGTGGGATCACTTTGTTGGTGAGGTTTGTAACAATTTTTTGTTGTACATTTGGTGGGGTTTGAACCAAAATGAATCCCCCACCGCCTGCTCCGAGTAGTTTCCCACCAGTGCACCCAAGTCCCATCAATTGGTCATATAATTCATCAATTTCAGGGTTGGAAATCCCATCTGCTAATGTTCTTTTCAATTCCCAAGTGTTGCCAAGAAGTTCACCAATTGCAGAAAAATCTCCTGCTTCAATTAGTCCGGACACTTGTGTTGCTTGTGCCCGCATAGCCTCAAGTTGCTCCATTTTTGATGCAGTGTTTCGGCTTTGCTGTTCAAGAATTGAAGATGCTTTACGCGTTAATCCAGTCCAAACCAAACAAAAATTACTGCCTAAGTTTGAGCTTGCTGTAGAGTTGAGAGCGATAACATCAACCGAGTCATCTGAGTTAAATCGAATTTGATTTAATCCGCCAAAAGCGGCTGCATATTGGTCCTGCTTTCCAATAGGTTGGCCCAACACCTCAATTTCAATTTTGCAAGCCTCTTCTGCTAATTGTGTGGCAGTAACATCTCGCCCCGCGTATGCGTGTAAAGCATGGAGTAACCCCACCGTCACTGATGAAGAGGAGCCAAGTCCAGTTCCTTGACCAGGAATATCTGCGATAGTGGTAATTTCAATTCCAGAAGTAACACCTGTGAGACGCATTGCTTCTCTGACTAATTCGTGTTTTAGTTCTTCAAAATCTTCGACATTTTCAGTTTGGCTATAAGAGACTCTGACAGCATTGTCAAAACGCTTGTTCACAGTGACATAGATGTATGCATCTAGTGCTACCGAGGTAACCAATCCCCCTTCTTCGTAGTTTTTGTAAAACGCCGGTAAGTCAGTGCCACCCCCACAAAACGAAACCCTAACGGGAGTTCTCACTATGAGCATTAGATGGGGCCACACAAACGGTCCTCTTAACTGCTTAGTTTAGGTGGCAGAGGGTGGTTTCATCGGACGCAATCAATATGGGTATGGTGCGACCCGCTTTAGCAGGCGAAGGAGATGGCGGACGACCTCATCACCATGGATGACTTGACAGATGAGCAGATTGAAGCACTCCTAAAAGATGCTGAAAAACTGCTTCCGGCTGCGAAAGGAGACGTCTATTTACCGTTGCTAGAAGGCAAACTGCTCGGCAATATGTTCTTTGAGCCGAGCACGCGTACAAGGATGTCATTCGAGACAGCAATGAAGCGTCTTGGAGGCAATGTTGTCAATCTAGGTGCCCTCGCCTCGTCGTCAGTTACGAAGGGCGAGACCCTTTTTGATACAATGAAGATGGTCGACGGCTATTGTGACGTCGCGGTTCTTCGTCATCCACGCCAAGGTGCGGCCCAATATGCGGCCGATGCTTGCGATATTCCAATCCTAAATGGTGGAGATGGTGCAGGCCATCATCCCACTCAAACCCTGCTTGATTTGTTCACCATCAAACAAGCCCACGGGAAATTAAAACTCAACGTGGTGATGGTTGGAGATTTGCGTTATGGAAGAACCGTACACAGTCTTTCACATGCTCTCTCCCGATTCGGCGCAGATTTGACCCTCATTGCACCTCCTGCATTGAGTATGCCAGAGGAGATAATTGAGGACTTGAAATCTAGTGGTGCAAACATCACGGTTTCAGAAGATCTATTGTCGAACCTTCCAAGCGCTGATGTCATCTATATGACAAGAATTCAGAAAGAAAGATTCCCTGATGAAGACGAGTATCTGAAAGTCGCTGGAATTTACAAATTAAGCCGTAAAGATTTGAAAGATGTAAAAGAATCAATGATTATCATGCACCCACTTCCTAGGGTTGATGAGATCCATCCCAATGTCGATAATACTCCACACGCAGCATACTTTGACCAAGCATTCAATGGCGTGGTCGCTCGGATGGCCTTACTTTGCTTTTTGTTTGGGGTAGATGTTCAAGGGGGGGTGAGCAAATGAGTGAGATGCGCAGAGTTACAGCAATTTGTAATGGTTCAGTGATTGACCATATTCCTTCGGGAGCGGCGTTGAAAGTCCTACGTATGTTGAGGATCTCGGGAAAAAACTCAAATCCAGTTTCGTTAGTTATGAATGTCCCATCCGGGAAATATGGTGCAAAGGATATCATCAAGGTTGAGGACCGAGAATTAACTCAAGAAGAGTTAGACCGATTGAGCATTATTGCACCACACGCATCCGTTGCCATCATTCGCAATTATTCAGTAGCAAAGAAACGAACTGTAGAGGCTCAAAAAGAATTAGTGAATGTAGCAAAATGCACATACTCAAACTGCATCACTCACGGAAACCGTGAGCCACAATCACATCGATTGACAGTGATATCAGTGGACCCATTGCAACTTCGTTGCCATTACTGCTGCCGGCCCCAAGATATGGATGCAATTATCGACAATTTGTTGTAATCCTTTCTTAAATTCCATGGATATACTTCTGTTAGATGGTGACTGCGGTTTGTGTAACCGCGGCGCTTTGTTTTTACAGCCGAGAATTTCTCCAAAGAAATCACTCAGAATTCTTGCAATTGAGTCTGAAGAGGGTAATAAATTGATTTCAACTCTATCCAAAAAGCAACAAAATGCTGATACTGTTTACCTGTTCAAAAATGGGAAGTCATATATTCGCTCTGCAGCAATTGTCAGACTCTCCAATTACTTAGGATGGTGGTGGAAGCCAATAGCATTATCTTGGCTGATACCTCTACCGATTCGAGATGTTGTGTATCGCTTTATTGCGAAGCGGAGGATGCGCTGGTTTTCAGCACCTGAACATTGCACTTTCTAAAGATTCAATCTTTGAGGTCAGAAATCCAACCGCGCATTTTGCACGCTTGACAAATTGGATTACTTGTCGCTTCACCACACCGTTCACAATGATGCATTCGGTCACTCGCCCATTCGGTTGTAAGTGGAGTTCCCTTCGCTTCTATTTGCAATTCCCTAATTGCATCCATTGAGTGAACAAGACCGTGCCGTGTGCCAGGAACATCTTGTTCGAGCCGAGCAATCATATCTCTACTCCTTTGTCGTAAAGCACCCGGGGCATGAGGACAATCGCCATGGAAAATTGGCAATTCAGCACCTTGTGCATAAGCGTGGATCTCCTGCTCTGGGACCCACCTTAGGGGTACTATTCGTGGTACTAGTCCATCGATTGGCGCCCATGTGTGAGGGGCTAACCTAATGGTTCTGTCAATCTCACCTTTCTGCAAATTCATAAGAATCGTTTGGGCGGTGTCATCTAAGTTGTGGCCAAGCGCCATCCATTCTGCACCAACTCGCTTGGCCAATTCATTCAATCCTTGACGGCGAAATACTCCGCAGTAAGAGCAGGCTTTGAGGCCGTTTGCCTCTTTGTTTGCAGATGCTAAATCATCCATCATGACAACAACTTCATCCATACGAGAGAAATCAAGTTCAGGATATGATATGGTTTCAACTCTGATTCCATGTCTTTTAGCAAGTTCAAGCGCTTTCACCATTGAAGGGGCGCGGTATCCATCAATGCCTTCATCCACAGTTCCTGCTACCAATTCAATATCTCTTCTTGGTCCGAGAATTTTGACCATCATATCAAGGAGGACTGCTGAATCCTTTCCACCTGAAATACAGACTAGAATTATTCTTGGAGTTCCATCTTCTTTTCTAGCATTTTTTGGTAGTTTTAATTGGTCACGCATGGCTTTGGATGTTCGCTTACGAATTGAGTCCTCAAGGTGGCGATGACAGAGGTGAACTCCGCTGTATCGTTGATGAATCACCGCTTGGCTTTGACAGCGGCTGCAAGTAGCAACTGTGATTGCACTCATTGATTTGAGCCACTCAGTCGTTTGTTTTCAAATGAGCGTGTCAAGGGATTATTGAATAATGCAATTGGAATGTACTTTTTCCAATTGAAAATTCAGCCATCAAAATTTTAATTTTTCTCAAGAAAAAAATAGGTGCATTGTGTCCGAAAAAACACTCCAATCTTCTAAAATCCTGATTTTTCAGTTGGCGAATTGATTTTACTACACAAACCGGCCCTTTAGGGGCCGGACGCGCAAAACCTCTTGAAGGCGTAGGCGACGTGATGTATTTTCAGGGAGTGCATATGCTACAGAGATTGCTGGCTACATTCGGGCGTATTGATGGCGTTCAAGCAGCAGCAGTCGTTGATGTAGATATGAACGAAATTGCCACCTTCCTGACTCCTGAATTGAAGGATTTAGAAATCTCACATGGTTTGTCAGATTCTCTTAGGGAGATAGGCCGAGCCTCCTCACAAGCTAGCCTAGGTAATTTGCAACAGTTCTGGGTGGAATCAGAATCTGGCAATATTATCATCGCTCCCCTCTCTGGTGGATTTTCTCTCTTTGTCTCTAGTCAAGGCACAGCCAATATTGGCAGACTAAGGCATGAAGTGCGAGCGAGAACGAGTGTAATAGAGGATTTATTGAGGTGATGTGATGTTTGAACTACCAAAGGGCGAAGCAGTTGATGGAGAAGTAGATTTGAATGTGGAAATGAAAACTTTCCCATTCGATTTTGGAGCGATAACTTACTTCAAACCAAGAGCAAAGAATCCTGTTGGACACCGCCTTATTTGTGCTGGCGAGTCAGCAGGCTGGTTAGCAGATTCTAGTAAAAACAAGAAATTTGTGGCAGGAGAAGATGCTCGTACTGAATTACGCACATTATCCAAATCCGTAGATTTGAGAGCAAGAGCAGTAATTTGGACTCAATCTGAGTTCGAGCAAGTGGCTCGGGGTTTACTCGAGGCATTCGTTGACCCGGCGGCGTTAGGAACCTTACTTCCCATGCCAAGAATAGAGGGGCATATCCCGACAAAGGATCTTGCCTTACTGATTGAAACACTTTCCAAGAGTGATGTTACTCGGGGGGCTTGTGCGCTTGAAGAAGGAATGCTTGTACACACTGAAGGAAGCCTTCCCGCGGATTCAGAACAATTCACTATCATGGTTCAAGACCATCTCAATGCAATGGAATCATTGGCAAAAGGCATGGGGCAAGAGCGCCCACTCGCCTCTTCACTTTCTCTTGTTGATGGTTCTCTGCTTGTAGCCCCAGCAGGCGACTCTGCAATTGCAGTATGGACTGATTCTGAGGCGGACCACACCGCATTGCTAGCAAACGCTGCCGCGATGTTGAAGACAGAATCATCCGGTTTAGCAGGTGATGATGCTGGTGAACCACTACCCGAAGGGACATCCATCAAAGATTCGAAGAGTGGAATTGATCAAACACTTTCTGCTTTGAAAATGGCGAAGGAAGATTCTACCACAGGCTATCTAGAATCTGTACCTACCGATGGTGTTACTGTTGCAATCACCTTGATTGATGGTATTCCTGTTGGAATTCGAAGCCAAGGAATAATGTCCACAGAGAAGGCGGTCACAAATGCAACCTCATCCTCAAATCGTCTTCGTCTCATTAGGCTTGATAGGGCGATGAGATTGCTTCTACGCTCAAGTACTGTCGACGATTGGTCACTCCGAAATTTCTGTGATTCTCTCGCCTCTTGCCGGACTAGGAGTGAGGATAGAAAAAGCCTACTGAGCGGCCGATTGGAAGTTTTGTACGGTTTTGAACTTGGTTTTGAAGCAATGCAAAGTGGCCGTCAAAATTGGCAACTTGTTGATGATGGCATGGCTGCTGATGGTTTGCCAGGGACAACACGCAAGAGTCTGATGGGTCCAGTTGTTGCAGAGTTACAAGCCCGAATCCACTCTCAAGCAAATGATGTTGCTAGATTGGAAAAAGAGGGTTCTAAGATGCAGGAAAAAGTTGAGGTTACAAGAACTCAGCGTGACCAATTAAAAACCGAACTTTCAGCATTGCAAGAACTACTTGAAGAAGGCCGAGATGAGCGCATGTCATTATCATCCCAACTTGATGATTCCACCGTAAAAATTCGTGAAAAGGAACAGATTGGTGAAGAACAATCTGCTCGGGCTGAACGCCTTGCTCGCAGAGTGGCAGAATTAGAAAACCAAGTGAAGAAACGAGCCGAAGAGATGGCATCTGCTCTTGGAGAAATGGAATCTCGCAAGGAATTACTCACAGCCTTAGAGGGATTACTTGCTGAGGAGGTCAGAGTCAAGTCAGAACTTGAAACCTCTGAATCACGTTTGACTGAAGTAAGACGAATCATCGATGATGATGAGAGAGTACAGAGGGTATTGCACGAACAAGTCGGGGCGCAGAGAGAGCGACATCGCGGTGCAACAGCAGAACTCAACGAACTCGAACGCCAAGTTGAACAACGAAGGGATGAACTAACCTCAATAGAGGGGGATTTACACTCAAACCGAGGTATGGTTGAGGAAGAACGACTCCGTTGTGCTGAAATGGATAGAAAGCACACACTATTGCAATCGGAACTCCGTGAATTGATGGAAGAACGACGTCAATTAATGCGTGAACTCGGTGACCTTGACACTCGCAGAGGTGCATCAGAAGCCGAGTTAAGAATGCTCATTGAACAATCAGAAGATCTCGAATCTGCCCACGAACTCGCTCTTGCTGATATTGCGGAAGCAGATCGTATCCGAGCCCGACTCTCAGAAGAACCGTTAGCCCGGGCTTTACTTGGTGATAAATCCGGATTAGCGATGCTTGAACCAGTCTTATCTCGAATGACATCAGCTCGTTCACGTGGTTTCAGCGTAGTTTTACTTGACCGAGCAGTTGAGCGTGGCTTGCAAGTAATTCAGCATACTGTGGACGAGGTCGCTCAAACTCCACGATATCTACTTTCTACAGAAGTCATGGATTTACTAAGTCAGCAGGCTCCAGAAACCGCAGATACTGTCCGAGGATTGACTCGCTGGTCTGTTCAGAATAGGTTGGAGCACAAACTTGCAGAAACGGTGTCTAATGTTGTACTGGACTTAGAAAATCTGCTCAACGATTACGAGCAATCAGTCACCATGTTGATGCATCTTAGAGAAGTATTACGCCAAATGTCTGAACTTGGCTTACCAAGTGAACAAATTGAGCATTTAGAGAAGGTATCTCACATGCCAGAAGCACTCCCTGCAGTTTCAAAGGAGGTTCGCAGATTGATACAACACGCGCTAGATGAAATTTACATTGAGTCGGACCAGAGAACCACGGGTGAAGCAGTTGGCTTGGAAGGAACAGTCGAAGTCCTAGAGCAATTGAAGTATCGCCTAGAAGTCAGTGGCCTCACTGGTGAAGTCCCCATTGGAGATTTATGGACATTCCAAAATAGTGGAATGTTGCCATTTGAATCTCATTCACTCACTGCTGTAGAACGACCAGAAATCAATAATGCAGCCGTTGCTCATATGAATCCAAATTCAGAATCACAACAAATGGAATCATCTCCAATCACAACTGCAAATGATGTCCAACCAACCGATTCAAGTCAAACATGGGAGCCAATAGATGCCCCAAGCGATAGTGATGGTGTCGATCTTACCAGTAGGATGACCATTGGCTTACCCGATTCAGAGGTACTTGGAACAGTTGAAGAAATTAGTGACTTGGCAGATATTGAAATGCAGTTAGCGGAAATGGATTCAGCATCATCTTCCAGAGATGACACGATAAATGGTGTAGAGCCACCTGCAAATCCTGAACATCGCTCTGAGTTATCCTCCCTTGAGGATGAACTTTCCGACCTTGAATTGTGAGGTGTAAATTGTGAGTGATTCACAGGACCCCAGCGAAGGCGCACAACCTATGCCAGGGGTAGAACTTGAGGGTCAACAAGTATATCCCACGGGTTTGGAAAAGTTTGTTTCAATCGCTTGTGTTGGAGCCTCTGTGTTGATGATTGCGCCACTGCTTGGGGCAGACTTAATTCTACCAGGCTTTATTCAGGCTCCACTAATCATTTGTGGTCTGCCGATTCTTGGCTTCACAATCGCTAGACTGCTAACTCATGCAATTCATTACGCAGCAACAAATTAGTTGTGAACTCAATCAGATGACATATCTGGAAGATATGATTCAATGAATGAAGCAATACGGTTCCATGGTAGAATATATTTCAATCCTGCAACGAAAATCAACATCAACATCGCTGATATTACTTTACCATAAGTCAATTGCAACTCAAGAGATTCTTGTACTTGACCACTCCATTGTGATGAACCAAAAATCGCTACTAAATCAAGGATTAAGTCGTCGAATTTCAGGGCTAGCATGGCACAGAAAATAACCAGACTAAAGATTCCAACGGTATGGACAAGGTGGCCATTCAACATGTTGTCAAATTGGGTGACATACTCTGGATCTTTCTTGCAAGATTCAGGAAGCCGGAATGCATACTCTAATTGGCGAATAACCGCGAATCCAGATTCAGAGAAGATTATCATCAACATCGCCATCATCAATAACGGGAATATTGTTTCCGAAACCAAACCACCGAGCACCATTTGTTCACTTATTTGCGGACTTATCGGATTCAAACCGAGGTCAAAGTAAACTGTAACAGCCTCAAATGACAGCAGTGCGTGGATTCCAAGGTAAATCAATGTGGTACCCAGAGACCAGCCAATCATTCGTCTAGAAAGACCCCATATCCCCATCATTCCAGTCCAAACAGGAATCAAGTACAGTCCAACAATGAACACTTGTGTATAGAGAATTAACGGATACACTAACGTCTCGGCATGGTTTCTACTTGAGCCTGGAGAATCAATCGGCCAGTACAAATCCCAACTTGTAAGCATTCCAAAGAACCATCCAATGAGTAGTCGACCAGCGAGGAAAAGTATCAACCCCATCAACACTCCAAGAACCACTTTTCTGCGTAGTTGTGGGGCTTGGAGGTTTAGCAATACCCAGCCAGCAGTTAACAAACCACATAGGAGGATTGGGACGTAATATCTTCCCGGTCCCTCATTACTTTGTCCGGTTAGGAAATCTGGGAGAGGCAGGTCATATGCCGAGTTCCCAGATTCACTAGCAAGAATAGTCTCAAACAAATCAAGTGAAAGTGTATGGTCAAGTGCAGGACACCAAAGTGTGTTCCCATCACCATCAACGTGTGAAGGATCACAAGAGCCAAAATTAGAACCAAGTTGTAAGAACAGCCAAATCAGGGCGAGGGTTGCAATTGTTTGCAATGCAACAACTTGCCATTGAACGCGTAGTTCCTTGAGGTGGAGGGTTCGACTCCCTTCACTTTGTAGTTCTACATCATCTGCCATTTTTTCACCTCACAACATTTTGACCTGTAATAGCGCCTGAGATAATTCTACATCAGGCATCCAATCTATTACGCGAGCACCAAACCCTGCTAGTGCAGTCAGTCGATTCTGTCGCTCAAGTTTCATCACTTCATAGGACATTCTTGGAATCCTTGTAACCAATCTTTCGTAGTCAATACTACTTGGGCTGAGAACCACAACTTCGTGTCCTCGACCTGCAAGGTCTCGTACAGCGTGTGGTACAGTACCATCCCCCTCTAAACTAGAGATGATGAAAACCGGACTCCCACGACTGAATCTGGGTGCTAAAGCATTGGTAACTGCTTGTAATGGCATGTTACCCTTAGGAGCAACTCCAGCAAGGCTACTTAGAATCTTGAAGTGTTGCTTGTCTCCACCGTCTGCAGGTAAGTATGAAAGTCTATCATCGTAAACTGCCAACGCAATTGAATCTCTGCGCTGTAAGAAATAAGCAGAAAGAGATGCTGCAGCAACAGTTCCCATCTCTAATGGATTTTTCAAAACAGTTCCGATTCTTGAAACATCTCTGCTGTCTAGAAGCAGGAAAACATCGGTTACCGCATCTCGGCATTTTTCATTCACCATCAGTTCACCTGTGCGGGCAAAGGCTTTCCAATTGATATTCTTGAATGGGTCTCCCGGCACATATTCGCGTAGAGAGAAGAACTCAGTTCCCGGTCCAGGGGTTCGTAGAGTAGTTGCTCCAGTGTACATCTTTGGTGTTCTACTACGGACCATCGCTT
This sequence comes from Methanobacteriota archaeon, assembly GCA_016845345.1. GTDB lineage: Archaea > Thermoplasmatota > Poseidoniia > Poseidoniales > Thalassarchaeaceae > MGIIb-Q1. Next base: position 9,754 of record JAERSV010000002.1, on the reverse strand, counting down.
CCTCAACATCACGCACTTGAGGGAATACAATAATGTCTGAGCGATGGTCAACGAACATTTCGTTTGAATATAGATTGAAGGTGTTGCGATGTCTAATTGAAACAGCTCCAAGAGAAAAGTGTCCTCGTAGTGGACAGCGGAGAACATATCTGATTCTAGTGGTTTGACCAGCACCTAAATTTACCATCATGTAATTGAGGCCGCTTTTCATTTTCATCTCGTGAGGAACGTTGTCAAAAATTTCTAATTGTTGGGTTCGGCGACGAGATTTATTGGTAATTGCCAATTCAACATAGAGGTCATCTCCTTTGTACAAATTATCTGCAGAAAGTGTTCGAACAATGTGTAATTCAGCATGGCCTGTAATCCAGCCGTTGATTGCTAAGAAGGAGATAAAAGCAATTCCAATCACCATTAATTGGAAATTTGACATCATCATTCCAATGAGTACAAGTGCGATTCCTGATGTCATCATCAGGGCTGCCTTTCTAGTCCACATCAGATGTCACCTCGCTTACTTGCGCCCCCACAATTTTACACGTTTTACAACCGCAACAAGTTGCTCGAGTGAGTAATTTCTGTCTTCAAAGACGAACTTCACCAATACGGGGTCGTTAATCATCTTCTGAAGTTCGCGTGCAGGTAATGCGTCGAACTCATCCCGTGTTAGGGTGTTTAGGTTACGCACTCTTGAGAGCAGAACTTGTTTGACTTTGTTTGCGCGACTGTAGTAACCATAACGTCTTGAATCACCGAATCCATAGTAGATAATACTGAAAACATGTCTCCAAGGTTCTGGATCAGTTTTGCGAATAATGACTGCTTCAAACGCTATGAAAAGGGTTAGGAAGAGCAACAACATAGCCATCCAATCGCTTGTGAAATAGACTAGAACATAGTAGATTAGATTGTAGGTATCACCCATAAACGATGTTTGCTGGTGGCGGCTTTCATCAAATATTACCTGAGCGTCAGAACTAGGAGCAAGTGTACCATTCTCATCAATTAGAAGTGCTTCGGCAATTGCATCTAGCGCCCACTTTCGATTATCATTTGCGTCAATGTCTGTGACTTGGCTACCATACTTGTTTTCGTAATCATAAACTGTATTGATTAGTAAACTACCATCAGAAATGAAGTGTGCCTTTCCGGAGGTTGAATCAACACAATTCCTTGAAAGACAATATTTCACATAAGTTGTGAATGGGCCTTGCATATCTCCCTCAAATCCACTGCCAGCAGGTCCAACGGTCAAATCACCGTCATCGTTGATGTCAAGATATGAATCAGTGCTAGAATAGCCTAAACCATAGCGATTCTTTTCCGAGTCATCTGCATGGTCTGGGTCAAAGGCTGAGGGTGAGTTGAGAAGTAGATCATATCCGGGGTCAAAGTTCCACGGGTCGCTACCGTCTCCAGTTAGGTGATGGGCGCAGAGGCCAGCATCCTCTGCAGTGATAGTCATTATACCGGGAACTCCAGGGTGTCCAGGGTCTGGGTCGATTAAGTCGACATAGCCATCTCCATCAGTGTCAGCAAAGCATGGGTGTACCCAAGCTTGAGATACATTCGAGGTGTACTTGTAACCATCTGTTGAATTAATCCAGATGTAATTGTAGTCCAAAGTCCATGCTCCAGCATCGTATAATTTGTGGCCGCTATATTCTATTCCAAATGCAGAGGCCACCCCTGAACTGTAACCAAAGTCATCCATTACAATGATGGTTCCTCCACGGGCTACGAAAGAGGTAATCGCTTCAACCTCACTAGTTGTGTAGCCGTCGCTTTCTTTGAATTGAACAACACTGGAATCACCAGTAAATCTAGGTAGGCTAATGGTATCTTTCTCAACCCCGGCGATTACAAATACAGTTTCTTCGGGATTTTCAATTTCATTGAGCAATAATGGGCTACTGACTAAACTATGGGTGTCAACTCCCATTTCATTAAGGTCGTACCTGAATGCTGAGATATCATCCCAATCATCATCATATGCAGATAATTGTGATCCTGCAGGATTGATAAAACTGCCAAGAAGAGTTACTAGAAGAAGAACTAGAACTGTGTAAAAAGCGAACAGAGTAGCCCCTCTTCTGAACTGTTGAGTATTCACCCGAGCGAACAATTGATTCGCCGTGATTGCCACTCTCTCACCCTCTAGACCATAGGTCTAACAGATTCACGACTGAGGCTGCCTTAATACGGTTGTGCGCAGGTGAATCTCTTTGGCTTCACCGCTTTAACACGATTTGAGGCCCAACTCTATCAATTTCTTCACTTGGAAGTAACATCAAGCCAGCCTCCGAAGGCCATGGTAATTTAGTGGCATCAAGAGATGGTTGTAACTCAATTACCAGTGTTCCAACAGCCCCGCTGTTCAAGTCCAACATCAAGTCGGCCACAGTTCCGAGGATATCACCCCGTGAATCAACTACAACTAGGCCAATCAGTTCCTGCCCAAAGGTCGCTGTCATCATTTAGCCGTCGGTAGGCCTACCCCTTGAATCCTCTCATTCGACTAGCCTTGCGAGGTGGTTTAAAGATTCGAACTGCTACTTCGGTTGAGTTAGTTCCTCATTCATTAAACCGATTCGATTCCCGAAAGAGTGTCTCCCCCTCTTTTCACGCTCTCCATACCGCTAGTTAGGCTGACTTCTAACTTGGCGTAGTAATCAAGCATGTCAGGGGTGACGGTTGGTCTGACTCTCCCCACTGCTGATTCAAAGTGCTTCTTGGTCACAGTTTTCTTGCCTGCCCGCATTGTGATAAGCGCTGCTTCTCGACAGACTGCTTCAATGTCAGCACCGGTATAACCACTCAATTTCTTAGCGAAGTCAGTCGGGTCAAATTTTCCAATTGGCATATTTGCTGTGTGGATTTTGATAATTTCCTGACAACTCTTTTCATCTGGGGGTGGTATGTGTAATACTCTTTCAAATCTACCAGACCTTAGCAGTGCTCGGTCAATCATTTCTGGTCGATTGGTGGCCGCAACAATGACTACGCCGTCAAGTGCTTCGATACCATCCATGCAGGTTAGAATTTGGTCAACCATTCGGTTAGAAACTGTCTGTCCCCCATCATCATTGCTTGATGAACGGTGAGCCCCAATACTCTCAAATTCATCTAGGAATATAATGCTCGGAGAGGCTTGTGCTGCTTTCTTGAATATTTCGCGAACCGCCTTTTCAGATTCTCCAACCCATTTTGAGAATAGTTCTGGTCCTTTGACAGTGATGAAGTTAGCCTGTGCCTCAGAAGCAATTGCTCTAGCCAACAGAGTCTTTCCAGTTCCAGGCGCTCCAAACAATAGGACACCCCGTGGTGCTTCAATTCCAAAGTGCTTGAACAATTCAGGTTTGGTGAGTGGCCAGTCAATACTTTCTCTGAGCCGGTCTTTTACCTCATCTAACCCTCCGACTTGGTCCCAACCAACCTCAGGTACTTCGATGTAAATTTCTCTCAGGGCGCTTGGCTCAACCTCTTTAATTGCCAGTTTGAAATCGCCCATTGTGACTTCCATCTTCTCTAGTACTTCAGGTGGTACTTCTTCCTCGTCAAGGTCAATTTCAGGGAGATATCTTCGTAGTGCTTTCATTGCTGATTCCCGGGCAAGTGATGAAATGTCGGCACCGACAAATCCGTGTGTATTGATTAGTACCCACTCCATGTCAAAGTCATCTGCGATTGGCATACTCCTTACATGGATGTCAACAATTTCTTGGCGACCTGCTTTATCTGGTACACCAATTTCAATTTCTCTGTCAAATCTTCCGGGTCGCCTTAGCGCTTGGTCAATAGCATCCTGTCTGTTGGTTGCTCCGATAACGACTACATTGTCTCTACCTTGCATTCCATCCATTAATGTCAACAATTGAGCAACAACACGGCGCTCAACTTCACCAGTAACATCTTCTCGCTTTGGTGCAATACTGTCTAATTCGTCAATGAAAATAATTGCAGGCGCTTGTGATGCAGCTTCTTCAAATAATTCGCGCAACTGCTTTTCAGATTCTCCATAATACTTGCTAATAATTTCAGGCCCGTTAATTGATGTGAAATGGGCATTTGTTTCGTTAGCGACTGCTTTTGCAATCATTGTTTTACCTGTTCCAGGTGGACCATGCAGTAGAACTCCTTTAGGTGGGTCTATCCCTAGTGTGCGAAACAAAATTGGATGTTTGAGAGGTAACTCAATCATCTCTCTGACTTTTTGCAATTGGTCTCCAAGGCCGCCAATATCTTCGTAAGTTACAGATGTAGTACCCTGAGCTATTTCTTCGTCAATTGCTTCATCTTTGATTACAATTTCAGTTTCGGGAAGGACTTGGACGATTCCCTTTGGTGATGTGGACATGATAGCGAATGGAAGCGCCTCGGCGAATAATGTCATTCCTGGTATGAATATTCTATCACCAGCTACAACTGGACGTTTATTGAGTCCTCGTCGAGCAAAGCCTTCAATCCCTGGCCCAAAACGAACTTTCTGTTTTGAAGCCATTACAGGTGATAGGGTAAGCCTTGTACATGGTTTAGTCTCAACTTTTCGAATGGTTACATTTGAGCCGAGTTGTGAACCAGCATTTTTGCGGATAATACCATCAACTCGAATAACGCCAAGGTTGGCGTCTTCAGGGCGACATCTCCAAACAATTGCAGCGGTGGTATCATCACCTTTGATTTCTATGATATCTCCTGGTTTGAGATTCAAATCATTATCAAAAGGAACTCTCGCTCTTCCATGACCAACATCACTAGGAATTGCTTTTGCTACTTTCAAATTCAGTGTTTTTTTATCGTCCCCTGCCACTGTCACCACTCCAACTACAGAACACCCGATTCGCGGACTCACTAAAAACCATGCACTTTCGTAACTACCACTTTCACATTAATCATTGCCTTTCAATTGTAGCGCAGTCCTCTATTCTAATGATGAATATACATGTTTTTTTCTAAATCAGGGCTTGGATAGTAAAGAAGAGCGAATTCCGCGTAGTATTCATGAACGGAACCGCCCCCGAACAGGTTATGACCCATGTGTTGGAAGTAGGACTTGAGCACCTCGAGAGTGATAATCCGAATGGATTACCAAAAATAAAAGGATACAATATCATCAATGGACAGTTGACTGAATCAAGCGATGGTGGCACTTTTGAAACTACAAATCCTGCATGGCAAACCGATTGCCTCGGAGTGTTCCCGCTATCAACAAAATCAGATGTACACGATGCTCTTGCTGCTGCTGGAGCGGCTTTCCCAGGATGGGCGGCTACTCCAGCCCCAACACGCGGGCAAATTATTGGGAACATGGGCCGCTTATTGATGGAACACAAAGATTCAATCGTCGCACTTGAAACTCGTGAAATCGGCAAGACTCTGAAAGAATCTGCTGGTTCAGTACAAGAAGCAATCGATACTTGCCTCTTTTTCCAGTCAGAAGGTCGTCGTCTCTACGGGCAGACAGTAAATTCAGAATTACCAAATAAAGAATTGTTCACTTACCGCCGCCCGCTTGGTGTGTGTGGAATCATCAACGCTTGCAATTTCCCTGCGGCGGTTCCTTTCTGGAAGATGATTCCAGCAATAATGTGTGGAAACACATGTGTATGGAAATCACCACAAGATGCACCTCTGCTATCCTTCGCTTTAGCGAGAATAATGCACGAGGCTGGGCTACCTGATGGAGTCATCAATCTCGTACATGGCAAAGGCAGTGGGGCAGGTCAGCATTTGGTTGATGCAGTTGATGAAGGATTAGTCAACAAGATATCATTCACAGGAAGTACTGCTGTAGGAAAAATGATTGGTGAAGTCTGTGGCAGAAATTTAGTTTCAGCAAGCCTAGAATTAGGTGGTAAAAATCCACTTGTTGTCATGCCCACAGCAAATCTTGAAAATGCTGTTGAAGGAGCCTACTGGGCGGCATTTGGAACCGCGGGACAACGCTGTACGAGTCTTGGTAATTTGATAATTCACAAGGACATCTATGATTCATTCATGGAGATGTTCATGGCAAAGGTAGAATCAACAACTATTGGAGATTCATCTCGCCACCCCGGTGTATTGTACGGACCAATGCTCTCTGAGAAATATGCTAAGGATTTCCTAATTGGCGTGGAGATGTGCAAGGCAAGTGGTGCGACCCATATTTTTGGTAAAGGGAGAATAACAAATGAAAAGAAACCTAGCGGATTCTTAGGAGACGCAAGTGAAGGAGTCTACATGTGGCCACATGTTTTTGTTGATGTAACCGAAGATATGGAATGCTTCCAAGAAGAAATATTTGGACCGGTTGTCACAATTGTCAAGGCTGATGATTTCGACCACGGATTACACCTCGCTAATGCGAGTCCATACGGTCTTTCAAGTGCGATTTATACTAATGATAGGCTAGAAGCCTACCGTTACAAGACCGGCATCAAGGCTGGAATGACTGGAATCAATAATTCAACTACTGGTGCCGAAGCCCACCTTCCATTTGGTGGTGTAAAGGGCTCAGGAAACGGAACCCGTGAATCAGGTATTTGGGTTATTGAAGCGTACTCATATTGGCACGCTGTCAACGATGAGTTGAGTGGAAAGTTGCAACTGGCCCAGATGGATGTTGACGAAGTTGAGATTGAGGAAGCCGACGTAGACTACTCCGCCCTATCTTGATTGGTTGAGAATTGTCCTATTCAATTACAACCATTTGTCCTGAAATTCCCAATCGTATTGTTCGTCCCCGTCGCCTTGTAGCAAATTGTTTTCATATTCCCATTTACGATATTCTTCATTCAATTTTTCCTTTTCTAAATCAATTTTCTGTTTTTCAATTAGCAGTTCCAAATATTGTGAAGCCAGTGTACTAAGTTGACTTCCCTGTCCACATAATTCGTCATTTAATTTTAAAATCATTAATTTCATCATTTCGTTAGCAGTTTTTATCATTTCATTTTTTATCTTATCATTTACCATAGTTAGCAATTCCTCTCTTCAGTTACCGATTTTCCGGTTCTTCAGATCTAGTCAGGAATGCATAATAAAAACTCGAAGCAAACCGATTTACAAATCCGACCCTTTTAAACCATTGCAATTAGTGACTTCCTAATGCAATGCAAATGAATTGATTTTTTAGAGAATGACTGAACCACATTCAGGACATTCCATTCCCGGAATAAAGGCTCCAGGCATGAAGCCACATTTTAGGCAAATGCTCAACGGCTCGTAGTCCATTACTCATCTGAAATCAGCGGTCACATTCAAGGCTGACGGCTGTGAGGGCATATTCGATGGGAATTCAATATACCCTTGAGCGAGTCGGGGATTTACCAAATGTTGACCCCCGACTCTTACTTATTCAGAAGCCTAGTAACGGTTGGCCGCCTCTTGATGAAGAAGAACTTGAATCTCGTTTGGAAGGAATCCGAAATTCCTCAACGCTTGAGCAACTCCGTGACCAACCCGATATTGCAGCCTATCGCCAGTTCTATTGGCGTCTTGGAATAGATCCTACGAAAAGACGCCCATCAGCGGAGGCTTTAGTGCGTCGGATAATTGCTGGCAAACCATTCCCACGCATCAATCCAATAGTTGACAGATACAATCTAATTTCGGCTGAAAACCGAATTAGTATCGGGGCACTGTCAACAGATTATCTCAGTGATACAAAACTAACACTGCGAATGGCTCAACAAAATGAACCGTTTATGGGAATAGGGTTTCAAGAACCAAAGCCATGCACGGGCCAAGAATTAGTTTTGTCAGTAGCTGGAGAGATAATTGCTCTCTATCCCTACCGAGACAGTCACAACACGCGAATACGAGGGGATGATTCAGCAGTCTTGTTCACTCTATGTGAAGTTCCTGAGTTAGACGAATCACGAATTGATAACGCTGGAAAGTCATTAAAATCTGAATTTTCCTAGTTCTGACTCGCTCTAGTTTGAGTAGTGAAGTTGATAGAATATAGGCTCCCGCCGCTACTTGAATAGGGTTTGGAGTTAATGGGAGAGGCAGTCAAATTACCTATGCGCCGTGGATTTGGTGCGACAGACCGAATTGATGCTTGGTGGAAGGGTCCAACTGCGATGGCAATCTATCTTGGTATCATGGTTGCCTACTCTACATGGCGTGGATTCATGGAGGCTGATTTCTGGATATTTTCGGAGTTTGGACGCTCCGCAGGAGTCCAAACAATGGCAATTGAAAATCAGGGAAGTCACGTTTTGAGTCCATTGTTTAGCCCACTCATTCTCCCGGGTGGTGATGGGCTTGGTGGTCCAATCCCAGAGTTTTTGTGGTGGATGTCCCCAGCAATGTTCATTCTAATTTTCCCAGCAGGATTTAGAGGCACTTGCTATTATTATCGAAAAGCGTACTACCGCGCCTTTTTCCAACAACCAACGGCTTGTGCAGTTAGTAAGCCCTGGAATGAATACAAGGGAGAAACAAAACTTCTACTCGTACAAAACTTGCATAGATATTTCATGTATGCTGCTCTTGCTTACCTACCAATTTTATCCTACGACGTATTACTTTCCACCCACTTTGAAGGCGGCTCTTGGGGCTTTTCAGTCGGCACATTAGTTCTCGCCCTAAATGTAATACTGTTGACTGGTTATACCATCGGTTGCCATGCTTTCCGACACTTAGTTGGGGGGGGTTCTAATGATTGGACATCTTCTGGGCTGGCTCGATTCAAATACAAGTTGTGGAGTTTCAGTACTTATCTAAATACACACCACAAAGAATGGGCATTGTACTCATTATTTTGGGTGATGTTTGCAGACTTCTACATCTATGCCTGCACAATGGGTTGGTGGACTGATATTGTATTGTGGGGTGGCTTGTGATGACTGAAGTTACAACCCATGAATATGATGTTGTCATCATTGGTGCAGGAGGAGCAGGCCTAAGGGCTGCAATTGAAGCAACTCGTAACGGTGCAACCGTGGCAATCATTTGCAAGTCCATGCTTGGTAAAGCACATACTGTGATGGCCGAAGGTGGTGCCGCTGCCGCTTTAGGAAACGCTGACCCGCGTGATAACTGGCAAACACATTTCCGTGACACAATGAAGGGAGGGAAATACCTCAACGATTGGCGAATGGCTGAAATCCATGCAAAGGAGTCACCAGATAGGATTCGTGAACTTGAGCAATGGGGTGCAATTTTTGACCGCACACCAGCCGGTTTGACCAATCAAAGAAACTTCGGTGGACACACATACCCACGTCTTGCACATATTGGTGACGCGACAGGTCTTGAGATGATTCGAACTCTCCAAGAGAGGGGAATCCACAGTGGGATGGAGGTTTTCATGGAATACACCGTTCGAAAGATTTTCACTAAGGATGGTAAAGCCACTGGCTGTTTTGCTTACAACCGCGCTGACGGAACTCTGCACGTGTTCAAAGCCAAAACGACAGTTCTTGCCACTGGCGGAATCACTCGTTGCTGGGAGGTTTGTTCAGGTTCATGGGAATACACAGGAGAGGGGCACGCACTGGCTTATTGGGCAGGCGCTGAAATGGGAGACATGGAGTTTGTTCAATTTCACCCCACTGGAATGATTTGGCCACCATCCGTTAAGGGGATTTTGGTGACCGAAGGTGTACGTGGTGAAGGTGGAATGTTGCGCAACTCAGAAGATAACCGTTTCATGTTCAACTATGTGCCAGAAATGTACAAGCCGGAATTTGCTGATACTGAATCAGAGGCTCTTGAATGGGTACAAGAGGTGATTGACGGCAAGTTAGCAACCAAGCGTAGA
>JAERSV010000001.1 GCA_016845345.1 Methanobacteriota archaeon | reverse complement strand
CGACTCTATGTAGTGTTCTATAGACAGATTCCCTAGCAACCGGATGAACTGCAGAATCAGAAATCAAGTTATCCTTCCAGGCCCAATCCTTAGGCCATTCAATCTCTGGTTGAGCATGAGTGACCTCGTGTGTACTATCCTTGAAATCAAATCGATTTACCCTTTTTACAGCCCAGGTAAGTCCCAACTTACTTGCTTCTTCTTCAGTAGGTAATCTATACAACCAACCGGCATAAGAATCTCGGCCCTTCACTGGAATTTGCGGACCATTTCCATTCTTATCAACGAGTAGCACTTTGCCATCGTGTTCTAGGTAAAGGTGCTGCTCTGCCATATTATCGCCACAGGCAGTCCCATTCTAAAACCGCCGCTCAAACATTCTCGGAATTGTGTGTAGTTTATTGTAACTCTAGTATCCGAGAAGTTCAACGAGTTGCTCTTTGTAGAAGTTAGCAGATCCTTGTAGGCTTTCAAGTTCAGAATTCTCTAACTCAAGTTCAATAATGCCTTCAACACCATTTTTTCCAAGAGTTACTGGAACACCGATGTAAATATCATCAAGTCCGTATTGTCCAGTGAGGTAAGCAGAGCATGGTAACAATCGCTTGCGGTCTTTTACTACCGCCTCAGCCATTATTGCCGCCGCTGAACCTGGTGCATAAAATGCACTTCCTCGCTCTAGAAGTTTGACAATTTCGCCTCCGCCTCCAGCGGTTCTTGCAGAAATCGCATCAATAGTATCGGAGTCTAAAAGTTGAGTGATAGATATCCCGCCAACCGTAGTATAGCGAGGTAGAGGGACCATGGTATCACCATGACCCCCAAGTACCATTGCTTGTACATCTTCATTTGAGCAGCCAATCTCTTGGGCTACAAAATGAGTCATACGCGCAGAGTCAAGGATTCCGGCTTGACCGACCACCCTATGGTGTGGAAAACCAGTCACTTTTTGCATGTGGTAGGTCATCAAGTCTAATGGGTTGGTAACCATGACAATTACTGAATCAGGGGCGTATTCACGAATACCCGCGCCAACTTGTGAGACAATATCTGCATTTTTTCCAATCAAATCCTCTCTACTCATACCTGGTTGTCTTGGGAACCCAGATGTTACAACAACAACATCTGCTCCTGCGATATCTGCGTAATCTGATGTGCCGGTGATACTACCATCATAGTTTAGTATTTGACCACCTTGGCTCATATCCAATGCTTTTCCTTTGGCAAATCCCTCAAAGATATCGAGTAAAACGATATCACCTAATTTTTTCTGAGCTAAAACAAAAGCGCATGTAGCACCTACATTTCCAGCCCCGATTACTGCGATTTTCTTCTTTCCGTTACTCATCATCCTCACCTTGTGTGAACCGCATCGGGGGGCGCTCCATCCAAATACTAACCGATTACTAATTCCTTGTCTAGTTGTGTTATAGTGTAAAAAATACACTAACTTCCGCGCGCTTACTCTTGAGCGACATTCAAGAACCTCATACAGGTCGCTTACCTTGCTGAAGTATGGGGTGCCCTACGGGCAGACCGCTGTAGTGGGTGTGTTAGAGCATGAAATTAGGGGTTGTGAAAGAGGCAGATGGGGAAACCAGAGTCGCGATAGTTCCGGGTTCAATGAAGAAACTGAATAAGATGGGTTTCGAAGTATTGGTTGAAGCGGGAGCTGGACAAAGTTCCCATCATCACGATTCCGAATATGCTGATGCCGGTGCTACGGTTACAGACAGGGCTACTGCACTGTCTGCTGACATCATCATATCAATTGGTATGCCTGAATTAGATGGAATGAAAGAAGGCCAAATGGTCGCTTGTGTATCAGACCCATTCAGGAACCCTGAGAGGGTCAAAGCAGCGATGGATGCAAAGATCACCTTGTTCAGCATGGACATGATTCCTCGGAGGATTTCGAGAGCACAAGCAATGGACGTCAATAGTAGTCAAGATAACCTTGCAGGCTACAAAGCAGTACTCACTGGTGCTTCACACACACCAAAGGGGATTCCAATGATGACCACTAGTGCTGGCACAGTTAGGCCAGCCAAGTTCGTCATAATGGGTTCAGGAGTTGCAGGCTTACAGGCAATTGCAACTGCTAAGCGACTCGGTGCAATTGTTTATGCATCTGATGTTAGAAAATCAGCCGCCGAGCAGATAGAATCTGTTGGAGGTCGATTTATCGAAGTCGATGGCATGGATGATTTTGAAGATGAATCCGGATATGCCAAACCACTAACTCCCGAATTCATCCAAAAAGTCAATGATACAGTTTGTCAGGTTGCAGAAGATGCTGATGTGATTGTTACGACTGCTAGAATCTTTGGTCGTCCAGCACCCATCACAGTACCAGCAAGTGCTGTTGATAATTTCAAGCCAGGAGCAGTCGTAGTTGACATGAATGCAGATGTAGGTGGCAATTGTGAACTCACAGAGATAGGTAAAATCACTCAAACAGACAATGGTGTGACCATAGTTGGCACACCAAATTTAGCAGGCCAATTAGCATCAACGGCGAGTATGCTTTACTCAAACAATCTCACAACATTTGTAGCATCTATTGTTAAGGAAGGCGAGTTAACTCTTGATTTAGAAGATGATATTTTGGTTGGTTCTCCGGAGGGTAGTGATTTCCACATACCGGGAATGGGTGGGGTTCTGATTTGCACAGGCGGGGCGATGCACGAAAAGCAAACCCGTCTTGGGGAGGTGGTTCAATGAGCCTAACATTAGCAGCACTTATCGGCAGTATCACAGTCTTTGTATTGGCAATTTTCCTCGGATTTGAGTTAATTAGTAAGGTCCCAGCAACTCTGCATACACCCTTGATGTCGGGCGCAAATGCGATTTCTGGAATTACAATCGTTGGCGCCTTAATTTTGTCAAATGCCGCTTTCAATGACGGCAATCCCGGCACTGCTGCATGGCTTGCCTTTGCCGCATTAGTTCTCGCTACTATCAACTGCGTCGGTGGATTCATGGTAACCAATAGGATGTTGGAAATGATTGCTGGCAAGCGCAAAAAGAAGGGAGGTGCTTAGAATGGTTGACGCAGTAGTTTGGGATATTGGATATCTTGTATCAGCCGCGCTTTTCATCATGGGTATCAAAAAGTTGTCAAGCCCAAGAACAGCACCCGATGGCAACCGTTTAGGTTCATACGGGATGCTTTTGGCTGTTCTTGTAACATTAGCAAAAATGTACAGTGAAGGATTCATTGGCATCGAATTGATAGTTGCTGGATTAGCGATTGGTACAATTGTTGGAGCATGGTTGGCAATTCGTGTTGAAATGACCGGGATGCCAGAACTCGTGGCTCTGTTCAATGGATTTGGAGGTGCGGCTTCTGCACTGGTTGGTTTGTCAGAAGTACTGGGTCGTTTACAGACAGGAAATGTACCTTCGGGTGGCGTTGAACTCTACGCGATTTGGGTTGCGATAGGGCTCTCCGGGCTAGTGGGATGGCTCACACTAACTGGTAGTCTCATGGCTATGGGTAAATTGATGGGTGGTTTCTATATTCCATTAACCAAAAAGGATGACAGGGGTCGTAGGAAATGGGTCAGTTTCCCTACTTGGGGGCCACCTTGGTTGAATATTGTAAAAGTTGGATTACTTCTCACCTCTGTTGTTCTAATCGTTCTGACTATTCAAGAACCAAACAATACAGATTACATCTATGGTTTAGTGGCGTCATCTTGCCTTCTTGGAATTTTGTTTGTTTTGCCAATTGGAGGCGCTGATATGCCCGTGGTTGTTAGTCTGTTGAATTCCCTTTCAGGAATTGCGGCTGCTTTCACGGGATTCGTAATTGGCAACAATGTGTTGATTATTGCCGGTTCAATGGTTGGTGCCGCTGGATTGATTCTAACCTTCATTATGTGTAAAGCGATGAACCGAACGTTGCCAGCGGTTCTCTTCAAGTCGTTTGGAGGTGGTGGCCGTGAAACTGTCACTAGGACAAAAGTTGGTAGCGATCCTGAAGAGGTTGCAATGGTTTGTGATGGGATAGCAACTTGTGTTATCATCCCTGGATACGGCATGGCAGTTTCTCAAGCCCAACACACAGTGAAAGAGTTTGCAGATTTGCTAGAGTCTCAAGGAGTTGATGTCAAGTACGGAATTCACCCGGTGGCGGGTAGAATGCCTGGGCACATGAACGTCCTTCTTGCTGAAGCAAATGTGCCTTACGAGCAATTAATTGAGATGGATGACATCAATTCAGAATTACCAGAATGTGACGTCGCTCTTGTAATCGGTGCAAATGACACAGTCAATCCGGTAGCACGCTCAGGAGAGGGCCCACTTGGTGGGATGCCAATCATTGATGCTGACAAGGCTAGAGTTGTTGTGATAATCAAGCGTAGCCTCAATGTAGGATATGCTGGGGTCGACAATGACTTGTTCTATGAAGACAAGACAATGATGTTGTTCGGTGATGGAAAGAAGATGATGAATGAGTTGAATTCGGCCCTGAAAGAGCTTTGAACAGCGGTTCTTGGATGACGTACTTGACGTCAATGCTGGGCTCCCCTAAGGGGGAGCCAGCGAGCAACCGTTATGAAGCGCCCACAGGTCGAGGTAAATACAGGTGTGGCCATGCGAGCAAATGCAACTCGTTCACTACTAGTGATTTCTCTTGTATTACTGCTTGCAGCACAAGTTTTGGCATCATCCGGTGGACCTCCTGAATCTAACATGACTGGAGAATCAACAGTTCTGACTGGCTGTAACTGTCATGGCTCAGCAGCACCTTCTGCTGCATCAGGTCCATCGAAAGAAGTTGTAGTATCAATATCTGGTGTTCCCTCAGCATATCAAGTTGATACGGCATACGATTTGATAATCAAAGTAGTACATTCTTCCAACACCGCAGGAGGATTCATGTTGTCATCTAATGGACTAGGTACATTCTCTTGGGAAGATGGAGTAGATGTCCGTCCTGCTGAGGGTAATGAAGACCCAGAGTCATCTTCTTCAACCAGTGGTGACATTTCCCATTCAGAAACAACCGATCCCGCAGAATGGACGATTACTTGGACTGCACCTTCGTCTGACATCGGTGATGTAACATTCTATCTTGCTGGTAATTCAGTTGATGGGCATGGGGCAAATGATGATGGCGATGCATGGAATCTTCTCTCATTCACGATTAATACCCCATCTAGTACTTCTGCTCAGGCAGATTTGACTACGAGAGTAATTAGTGTGGGTGATTATCAGAGTCTTTTCGTTAGTGAACCTGATGCTGCCGCAATCGAGCACGAAAGGCAGTTAGAACTTGCAGAAAGTGTGTTTACAACTGGTAACACCCTTTTCTTTTCCTCATTGTGTGTTCTCATAGTTGGAGCATTATTCCAACGTGAAATCCTTGAGCGCAAGAACGGACAAGGGCCGACGCATCTGGCAAAAGAACTCGCTTATCCTGAGGGCTTGAGGAGAGGCTTAATTTCGATAGTTATGTTCCTAGTTGGCTTGAATTGGCTAGCAAACGGTGCAGACGCATATCTTTACGCACCAGCAATTTTCTGCGGTTTTTGGGCTGCATATGGAGTCTACCGAACTGTTCTTTCAGCAAGAGCAGAACCAGTAGTGAAGGATATTCTCTGAGGTGATAATTTTGGACGGGGTTGTCCCCACCGATTCATCTCAGCATGTGATGGTTCATTTGGCTGAAGCGAGCAAAAGAATTCAACGTCTGGTTTTTGCATTGTTGCTTATTGCAATTATTTGGGCTTTGATCATTGACGAAATGTTTGCATGGTGGTTAGCAAGAATCCCACTAGCAGAAGGCGCGGGTTCTCTTACGATTTACAGCCCATACGCGTGGCTTGACACCAAGTGGACAGCTGTTGGATTACTTGCAATTTGGACAACTCTTCCTTGGGCTGCGTTAGAGTTGTGGCGGTTTGCAGAACCGGGATTACTTCAACGCGAAAAAGCATGGCTTAGTACAATGGTTTCAACGGGCATTTTAGGTGGGTCAGTCGTGGTTATTTGGGGTTGGGCTTGGGGTTTCCCTCGTCTGGTTGAGATGGCGAATAATGCGGGGATGATTGAGGGGGTAGGTGCTCATTACGATGTGGTGTCACTTTTTGCTATGGCACTTGTAATCACTTGGTTTGTGTTATTGTTATTCCTCCAGTCGCTGGGCCTAACTGTTGGCAGAGGCCTGGATTTAATCGATGACGACCCACTTGATTCGTTGCGCTTGCGCTTACATTTTGTTGCTGTTACGATTTTGTACATTGTGACTCCGACTGCATTTCAAGGGCTGTTTTTGGCAGCAGCGCTTACACTGATTTTTGGTAGTGAGTTTATTTCTAATCTTTCACCTTTGACAAGTCGAACCCGAGGCAGAGCCTCACAAACAGTATTAGATTCAGTAGGTGGTGAAAGGAGAGTTTTGATGGTTGATTGCACGTGTGTGGATGCCTGTCCAAGATTGAATCAGGGGCATTTAGGGGATAATATTGGATTAATGCTTGCAAATGCCCTTTGTCTGAATCAAGATGAAGTAGGAACTCTTTGTGAAAGAGTAGCGCGTGAGCAAATTACTAATGTTGTAATCAGCGGTTGTGATGGCTCACCCACTCCCGGTAATTTGAAGCGCTCATTAGCAACAATGAATTGTTCAATTTCAGGCCTAAATCAATTATCAACGACTTTGCATGGTGAATTGGCAACACCGGAATATATCGAGTTAGCTAGCCGTATTGACCTTGCTCGAGCATCGCGTCCTTGGTCAAATTATGCTCAGTCGCGTGCTCAATTAGAGTTTTTGAAAGCACAAAATTTACCTGTTAATCTTATTTCTTCATCAAACAAAATTCAACCATGGGGGTTGAGGTTACAATCCGATGAAATATGGGTTCATAATGGGGTCCAACTTTCAGACCACATTGATATTCAATTGATTGATTAAATGAAGATAACCTGAATACATGATAGCGTATCATTCAATATACACGCGGTGGAGCGGTAAACCATGAGGCCAATCATTGCAATCCCTCTTGCAGCAATGATTTTGATTGCTGGGTGGTATGTCAGTGAGGACCCGACAAGGATTGGGCCGTTCTTTGATTATCTTGATGAGTTCACACAAGATATAGAAAATACAGCCCCAAGTGTCCAAATTCAATCTGAAGAGCGTTGGTTAGTTGTCGTAGTAGATTTCCCCAACGCTCCTGAAACTGGATTTAGAAATGTTGAGAAGGCACAGACTTTGCTAACCGGGACAAATGGTGCCGATGATTATATTTCAGAGGCTACTGGTGGTGCCACAACATTATCTGTCACAATAATTCCAACAGTGTATCATGCTCAAAATTCAGATTCATACTGGGGCCAAGATGAGGGGGATGTTAGAGATGTTGGGGAAGAAGGTTCAGATGGTCCAGGAGGGTTAGCCTCTTCCGTGATTAAAAACTCACTTTCGGGAGTGGATCTTTCACAATTTGACTTAGATTCAGATGGTTGGATTGACCGCTTTCTAATTATTCACACTGCTGAGGTACAGGAGGATAATGGTGGTAGTGACAGCATTTGGAGTCACTATGGTCCACTATCGGCAATGGTTGAAGTTGACGGTTACAAATTTGACCACTACACAATTGCAGGATTCGATTCTGGATTTGGTACAATCGTCCATGAAATGCTACACCAGATGGGTGCACTCGACTTGTATGATGTGCATGGGCAAGGGACTGGCGAAGATTGGAATGGGCTTGGTGATTGGGATGTTATGGCGAGCGGAAATTGGAATGGTGTGAATGGCCGAACTCCAGCTCTACCATCTTTAGCGACTCTAGATTTGATTGGTGTTGATAGGGCAACTGAGATTTCAGTCAACAATCCAGGAGAAACTCAAAACTATGTCCTCAGTCCGCTCTCATCTGCTGGTTCTGGATTGTTCATTCAAATTTCACCAAGTGAGCGTGTGTGGATGGCTTTTAGAGGCTCGAATGGCTTTGATAGTGATCTTCCCGGTCACGGATTATTAGTCACCGTTCAAGATACTTCAGTAGGTGACAAAGAACAGAATCTCATCAATACTAATCCTGATATTCCCTGGTTATATGTGTTAGAAGCAGATGGTGATAATGGTCTTCTCGCAGGGAACGACCAAGGTAGTTCAGGCGACCCTTTCACAACTGGTGGAAAATTCGGCGCAGAAGGTCGTATTTTGGTAGACCACTATGGCCGCCAAGTAAATTGGGTTGTTGAGGTCACTGCCGTTGACACTAACTCACTTTCTCTTACCATATCTACATCAGGCGTACCTAGTTTTGAGATACTACCACCTCACCATCCAATTCAATTATTAAAAAATGAAGATTTGTTGGTTTCAGTAAACGCTTCGACATCGTGTACATTGGGGGCGAATCTGAATTCAAGCGATGGCAGAATTATATCAATTGTTGAGAATACGCCATTATCTGCAGGGGGATCAGTTGTTCGAACCCTACGGTGGGATACACCTGGAATTGTAGGAGGAGAGGCTCGTTTGACAGGTGAATTTACTTGTGGTTCATCCCTTCCTCAACAAGTAAGTATTGATTTCCATACTATTGGATTACGTCTCATAAACACAGAATTCAAGAGTGATATCTCATCGGACGATGATGGTTTTCTAAATGTACCACTGGAGTTCACTGGCTTGGGACAACAAGTTTGGGAGGTTAGATTGGAGGGGCCTATTGATAGAATTGCAAGCACGACTCCCACTCAAAATTTAGGTGATGGTTCAAAGATAAATCTCACAATTTCTCCAAATGGACTCCTAGTCCCAGGGATGGTTGCTCGAGGTGAAATCGTTTTACGTGATTCTCAAGGATTAGAGCAAAGCATTGAGGTTGTTCTTACGGCTGAACAGTTTGAGCAGGGTGGTGAGTTAGTACGATTCTTTTCAGACCCTGCAAATTTGATTATTACCATGTCAGGATTAATTGCATTGTCAATTCTCTTGGGGATGAGAAGGAAAAAATCTCCACAATCAAAAATACGTGAAGCGGGAAGGCAACAAGCGATGAATCAGTTGAACTCGGCTGGCCCAGCAAGGCCATCTGCTGTTCCACAAACACAATTTTCTGCACAGCCACAAACAATTGAGCAACATGAAGATAATCAGCAAAATGTGCAGGCTGAAAGATATCTGTCGGAATTACTTGAAGTCGAAAGTGAGGAGCCACGGCCGCAATCTATTTCTGACGGCGTGGCTAAATTTACCGGTCCTGAGAGGCCAGGTACTCAGCCTGCTCAACAGCCAAATGTTGGTGTTTCAATTGACCCGAACGCAATTCCAGATTTGGATGACTTGTTGTAGTTTATAGATAAATTTGGTCAATTAACTGCGGGTTATCATTGGCGACTTTATTGACATTTGTTGAGACTTGATAATAATCAATTTCAATGGCAGACGAATGTACCATTTCGGCTCCTACAAGGTCATTGGCTTGAGTTGATGATACGCTGTCGTCAAGCCAAGCCTGCCAATTTTCTTGCGAAAGAAGAACCGGCATTCTATGGTGAATATGAGCGAAATTTGTGTGTGTTTGGCAGGTTAAAATTGTAAATGACTCCAATGCATCTCCATCACTTGAGGTCCACGATGACCAAAGACCAGCAAGAGCAAGTGGTCTGCCTTCCAAGTGATGGTGCCAGTAGGGTATTTTTGCTCCATTCTCTCTTAGCCATTCATACCATCCATCAGCAGGGATAATACATCTCTTATTGTTCATTAAGTGTTTAAACATCGGTTTTTCAGAAGCAGTTTCACTACGTGCATTGATTGGTTTAATCTTTGAATTATCATTCGACCAACTAGGTATTAGTCCCCACTTCATCAATCTAGTATGGCGAGGGGTAGGACCGTCTCCACCAATAGGTGGTGTTGCGAGGATTACGGGATGCCACATTGATGGCGCAATATTGAATCGTGGCTTTGGTGCCAACATATCGGGAAGTGGTTGAGTATCAAAATACTCAGCAAGAGTTTCTTGGTCTGTATGCAATGCGAAACGGCCGCACATATGTTTACGGTGTGTGTGTAGTGCTTGACAATTCCGGATATTTTGTGGGTAATTTCGTATTCACTTTCACTTTGCGTGTGCTCACAGGCCCTCTTGGGAAAGATGTAGGGGGGGATTCGGTTACACTATAATTCGGTGGAATTAGATGGAAACAGATGCAGTAGGATGTGAAATTAATGCCACTACTGTAGGGGGCCAAAAATCATCTAATTGGGATAATATCATTGAATGGGGCGATGTTAGATTGCAACGGATATTACCACCATTGACTATTGGGGCGGTTCATCTATTGATTCAAGACCGAAGAGAATCTAAACATATCCTCCCAAGAGTTGCTGCAGCAGAGTTGGCATCTGGGTTGAATGTTCATTGGGTTGATGGTGCTGGCCGCATAGATCCTGGCAATCTAGTGCCTCTTCTCCATTGGCGCGGTTGTAGGCCAAAAGATGGATTGAGGAGACTACAAATTAGCCGCGCCCATACTGCATATCAGTTGGGAGCACAGATTGAGAGATTAGTAGCCGAGGGCGAAGGGTTGAGTAACTTGTCCCGTCTATTCATCATTGATGATTTAGCAACGATGTTCAATGACCCACAGGTTGGGCGCTCCCAAGGCAGGGCAATGCTCAATAGAGCCCTTCTTAATCTCAGAAAATTAGCCAGTCGTGGTGCTTGTGTGGTAATTTCAGTTGGCCGTGTTGGTCATACTCCACTGCCAAAAGAGCATCATATCCAATTGAGAAATAATTGCGATGTGATGGTACATTTACAATCACACCAAGGTCGGAGAAGTAGTGGTTTATCCTTAACTTGTGTTGGGCAAAAGGTTAGGCACATTTGGCAACCTCTTCCAATAAATCAAGCATCACTCTCAGACTTTTGGCAAAATGATTCAAGTGTTAATGGCTGAAGTCTACGGCAATCGATTCCTGATTCATCCCATCCAAACGGTGATAGTATTGCCCATATCGCTCTTTTTGCTAATGGCTCGTAGAATTCAGCATCACCTGTGATTTGGTTAGTGGTTTCGTTTTGAGATTCAATTTCGCTTGCAAGGCGCACTCTCTCTGAACTCTGTCTGTTGCGCCATGAAACTACGGCAAACTTTGCCTTGTTACCTGGTGGTATCCGCCGCCCTAATTTAGCCGCTCTACGAAGAGCGGATGTAGTAATCGTTTGAACACGCTCATCTCCTAATTCTTTGCGAATACGTCGTGCAATTATGAGATCTTTTAGCGCAACCTTGCCATCTCTCAATTTCTTTAATTCATCATGTAAGTTAACAGTTACTTGGGATTGAGATAGAGGTGTTGGGTCATCTTTGAGAATTTCAAGAGAGGTTGTTTGTAATTGTTCAATCCAAGTACAGGTCGAATGCTGTCGTAGTTCAATCCCGCGTACTTTCCAGCCTTCAACACCATATCCAAAATATTTGGTCAAAGCACCAACACCTGTGGTCCTGTTGGGGATAAAACAAATCCAATGATAGGTATCTTCTAAATCTACAGGGATGCCGATTTGATTCAACACTTTCGTCTTAATTTTATCTATAGAACGATTGCGTGAGTCTGCATCACGATTTCTCAAATCGCTTAGCCACATGGAATCTACAATCGCATGAAGTGTTTCCCAACCCTCTTCTGAAGCGATTTCAATCGCTTGTAGTAGAATCTCTCTTGCCCATGCACAAATTGCTTCATGGCATTCAATTCTGCCAAATCTAGCATTACGATATCCCGTGTATCCAAAGCAGGTAACTAATACCCATTTTAGTGCATTTTGTCGCCCATCCCAAACATCTCCTTTTACCTGCCTTTTTGATTTCAGTTGCATTCGCCTCTCAATAATTGGGGAAACAACCCGGCCTAGGAATCCGTGTCTACGTGTGCAAGTATGTAGGTTCAACTCAGGGACTTTCATGGTCATTGGGATTTCATTTTCAGCCCTTAATCTATTTTCAATTTCAGCGGCTGCATCAGCAATCAAAAGCGGCAAACATCCATCTTCTGCCTTTGTATTTCCTTCCGATTTTGGATTACAGCAAGAGCAATTCAACGTTTCAGGGCTTATGTTACGAGTGGAAATAATGCTAGGGAATAGAGATGCAAAATCGAGTTCAACCACGTTGTTGTGGACACCAACTACTGGTTCTAGGTAAAGTCCGCCTCTATCGGCTGCAAGCAACTCAAGCCCATCCTTCACATCTTCGGGGCGATTTTTTTTCCATGGCACAAGTACCCCATCATCCATTGCTTGACGCATTTGCATGGCGCTGATTGCAGACCCTGGTGAAAGGCGAGAAATGTCTTGGCCAGAAAGGCCTGACATGCGGGCTAATTCTAGCAAGCCAGCAATTCCTCCTTCTCTAACGATGAATGATCCAGCCATATCAATGTGTAATCTTCCTTGTAGGGCGTGGTACGATTCTTTGCGTAGCAGATTACCGTATGACCAAGCAGTGCGCCCCCGAGTTCGCGGCACTAAATCCTCTGTGTTCCTCGAGAGGTGTAGAGGTTGTCCAACTCTTTCACTAAGTCTTCTCAGAGCGGGCAGATCGATGCTATCGCCAGCATCTGTGATCAATACATCTGGGTCAATTTCCGCCATTCGCAAATTGAGCAATCTCAGCATCTCATCTTCACTTTCACCTTCTATTGTTATTGCATCACTGGGATTTTCATCTTCGCCAAGTGTTCCCCGTGGTGTGATGATGATTCTCTTTAATGGTGCACTAGCAGTACGATGGCCGTGGTCATCGTAGCAATCTGTAAACAAGTGGGCAATTGTTAGAGGTGGTAATTCTAAGGACATGTCTGTTCGACTGTCAAGTGCAATCAGTTTGTTGTCAGATATCTTAATTCTCCCAAATGGATGGACTTCTTTCTCAAGCAAATGTCTCTGAGCCATCTTCTGGTCTACTGAATATAATTCATGGTGATGCCAATTCCCTCGTCCGTCAATCACTTCTGCTAATCTCTTTAATTTAGATGGACGGTTTGTTGAGACGGCTAATACTGAGTGAGCGCGTGTGGCTCCAAGTTCAACGAGATGACGTTCAAAGCGGGTTTGTAACTCGCCAAATTCATAGTGCATTTCAGCACGGTCAAGCCAAAGTGCCAATTGTTCTAAGCGGTTGATGTCGGCTGATACATGAAGTGCAACCCGCCATTTTTCGCGAAAAGGTATTGTATTCCCATCATCTAATTTGACCCAAATTACCATTTCGTCAGCATCTTGATGACAATCAAGAATCCAGCCTTTAACTGCCGCCACCCTCATCACAACCGATGTTTTGCAGTTTAGCAATCACCTAATAGGCCGAAATACTAGAATTAGGATTCCAACTCTTCGACTTTTGCTTCCAATCTCTTGATTCTAGCAAAACAATCTACTATTACAGACAGCAACATTGGCTCAAGCGGGTCGGCGCTTGGCATCATTCCACCTGCTGCCGCCCGTTCTCTAACTGCATTTGCGGCATCATCCAATGCCAACTTATCTTCGGTTCGTAATGCCCTGCGAAATGTATTCCACGCAACCATTCTCTCTTCTATACGCATCCGCCATGTTGATACTGTTCGACCCATATCCAATCAGCCCGGGCCGCGGGTCATTGTCAATTTCTGACGGGGAGAGGGGCCAAAGCAAAAAGTGAAACTAAAATTTCATTATCAAATCTGAGTTCAAACTTTGATTTCAATTATCATAGGTTTAATCTGCCGACAACAATAGAATACACGCCGTAAGAATTTGTTAATTCATCAGTGACGGAATCCAGACCACCTGCCCTCAGCAGGTGGTCTTTGAAGTGCGAGGTAGCACCATTTATCGTCGATTTGAAAGCCACACAACCAAGTTTTGTGTACTCCATTCGCAAGTCTTGCAGCTAAGCAAGCCTGAGCCCAATCGTGCGGTGCTAGCCATTCAGGTTGTAGTAACCAAGGGGCGTGTTCTTCTCCTATAGACAGTTCGTATAATCTCCAGCGCGTCCCGTATTTGAATCCTGAACGTGGAAGAAGTTTCCGTGCTAGAACATCTCTTAGAAGTGAGATGCTTCCATTTTCATCTACTGAATCTTCTAGGATTCTGACTTCGTCTTCATCAAGCCACTTCCCCTCAGGAAGTGGTGTGCCAATTTGTTCTGGGAGTTCGACATCCTTCGGCATGAAGGCGCCATCCCATCTGCCACCAACTAAGTTAGTTTCAGATTCAAGAAGGATATCCAATTCAATTTCACTTAGAGCACCTGCTGGATTGGCTGGATTTACTCGGTATGTGGTTACACCCATCTCTTCGTCAACAATCAGCACCTCAGCAATTCTTCCTAAGGCAGTTACTTCTGCTGCCCAACTGTAAAGGCTGTTCCATTGAATTGGTTCATAATCTCTAACCCAAATAACTTCAGCAACCGCTAAACCAGTTTTGAGATTTGATGAGCGAGACCATCGGAGTGCCCAACTCCCATCAGAAACAATTGTTTTTGGAGAAATTTTGGCAACATTTTGTGCTATAACAATCTGTTCACCAGGTACCCTCATTGCTTCCAATGCAGCGGTTTCGTGCAATAATTCTGCGGATTCAACTAATTGTTCTTCCAACCAGTTATCACCCAATTCAAGATGTCTGTGACGGTGACAAAACATGACTTCACAGGATTGCAGCAATAATTCATTTTTTGGCAATGGAATCCCGATTCCAGATTTATCAAATAGTCTCTGTGCAGCAGGTCCGGAAAGTACCCAACCATCGGGATTTTGCACACAAGGGCCGATGGTCCTCCCCTTCGCCGGCCCACTATCCATAACCCTGCCTCGCGCCTTTCTGACTTGAGTTAATCGCCCTTGACCTCCGTCACATTTGATAGGATAGCCCTATTCAGGGGATTTGAGTCTGATGAGTGGTAAAGGTAAACTCAGCGATTTCACCGTTGAGCAAAGAGTGCTAATTCATCTTTTTGAGCATCCAAAGAAACGTTCCCAATGGGAGGGTAAACACGAACAAACCCAAGCTGGGATTAGTGGTGGTGTTGGAATTGCGAGAAAACATCTTCCACGAACTTTGAAATCTTTGATAGCACAGGATTTAGTCGAAGTTGAAACCCGTCATGTTGAAGGGTCAAAACAACGTTGTCGTGTCTACTTTTTGACTCCGATCGGCATATCAGCGGCCGGTCCAATGAGAGAAGGGTTAGCATCTCGCGAGATTTCAACTGATGAAGGCAAAACAACATTAGGTCAATTTGCAGGTCATGAAATTCCATATCTTCACGTGTTAAGCCATCTAAATTCTGAAAATCATTACGACCAAACGATGCATGACAAAGAAATTGAGGAAGATACACCATCGGTTGACTTGTATCGTAAAGTCCTACATCGTGCTTGGAATGATGGGCAAGTTACAGCCGATGAAAGAGGGATGTTAGATGACATTTCTTTACATCTTGGTCTTGAACCTGATAGTGTTGATAAGATTGAATCCGAGGTTTCCTCACAACGTGTTGACTCTCCCGAACAACAAATAGACACTTATCTTGAAGTCTTAGAAGTTGCTTGGCAAGATGGTTTTATTTCTGATGATGAGCAAGCAATGTTGGATTGCTTAGGACGCTCTCTTGGACTTGACCCTAAGTACATTGCAAAAGTGCAATTAGAGTGGATTATTCGGCATTCATAGATAGGTGGGTTGATTTGGCGTCGTCCTTTCGCGAGGCCTGAAAGGGGTAGTTGCGGTGCTAGACGAAGTAGTACAAAACGAGATTGACTTGTTGCGGTCACTTCACGAAATGGTCGTAAATCCTGAAGAAAAACCGGTTCTTTTGATGGGTGACGTTATTCTTGACCGCTATTTTCATGGTTGGGCAAACCATCTTAATTCATTCGCACCGGTTCCAGTTGTAAAAGTGATTAACAAATCCGAGAGTGCTGGGGCAGCAGCTCACATCGCTAGAGGATTAGTGAACCTCGGTATGAATGTCAGGTTTTTCTGTATTCTTGGAGGTGACGAAAATGGTCAAATCATCGCCCAACAATTGCATGAGGAGAAGGTCGATACTTCGGACATCAGAATCGCAGCTCATCTTCAAACAGTTTCAAAAACTCGAATTTATGGTTCACGTGAAAGTTTGATTGACCGAAATCAATTAATTTTGCAATTCGACGAAGAATCTAGTGAAGAATACCCGGAGGGAGTCATTGACAAATTAACTAAGGCCGCTTGTACTGCTTTACCAGGTTCTTGTGCAGTAGTTCTCAGTGATTATGGTAAGGGTGTGGTTAGTGATGCTGGTGCCGCAGAACTCATCGCGGCGGCTAAGGCAGCAGAGGTACCCGTAATCTGTGACCCTAAACTGACAGGCTTACACAGGACCGTAGGTGCTACTGTGGCTTTATTCGAGATACGCGGATTAGAATTACTAAGGAGGCGTAGTAATCTTCCAGATGCTGAATCAACTGCGGCACATTTCATCAAAGAACACGATTGGGAAGGGATGTTAGTGTTGGGTGGAGAAGATGGTACTACCTTGTATCAAAAAGATGAGGACCCGCTGTTTTTGCCATGTTTAATCGAAGTACCACAACAACTCATAGGATTGCATGATGCCGCCGCAACAGCACTTGCTTGTGCATTAGGAGCAGGTCGAACGCTTGCCGAAGGCGCACGATTAGCCAATGCTGCATGCGAGTGCGTACTTGCTGCAGAAACTAGCCGAGTGGTTCTCAACCGCAAGAAATTGATGACAAGGCTAGATGAATTATCATGGCA
This sequence comes from Methanobacteriota archaeon, assembly GCA_016845345.1. GTDB lineage: Archaea > Thermoplasmatota > Poseidoniia > Poseidoniales > Thalassarchaeaceae > MGIIb-Q1. Next base: position 1,634 of record JAERSV010000001.1, on the reverse strand, counting down.
CTTTCAGATTTCAGACCGATGAGGTGGTTTAGATGAATTCCTCAACACTGAGGTTCCAGAAGTTTACCAATAATCGATATCAGGGTGGAAACAAATGAGTTGGTGGATTTTGCCAACTACTGCTGATGTCGGCATCCGCGCATTTGCTGTTTCAAAAGAATCAGTAATCCAAGAGGTCACTCTGGGTATGCAGTCAATTTTACTCTCTGAAAAAGGGGAAAAAGAACTGTCAGGACTTACAAGACTCACAGGAGAATGGAATGTGGATGCCGCCAATAGTTTGGATAATACCATGGTTGCATGGCTTGAAGAAGTACTATACCAAGGCGAATTAGAGGGTAGATGGTTAGTTGATTTACAAATACAATTAACTGCTGAATCACTCAATGCCCAAGTTTCATTTGTGAATGGCGACGATGTCGAAAGAGAGGTTGAAATCAAAGCAGTAACTCGTCACGAATTGATACTGTTTGAAGTTCCAGCAGGGATTGAATTCCCGGGCGTTACTCCCGATATTCCAACATTTGAAGGCCCAGGCTGGGTTGCCCAAGTTATCTTTGATATCTGAAAATAAAAAAGTGGGCGCGCCCGAGGTGGACGCTCGTTACCGCTTTCGAGAATGCCTCCGTCTTCTCAACCCCGGTACCCCAAGGCACCCAAGGTTCCGGGTTGGGCTGCTCCATTCCTGGCCTCACCTGATTCCCCGGCTAGCGGTGTTAGCAGATTCCCTCCGGAATCCGTTCTTCCAACCTGAGTCACTTGGGGGCGAGGTATCATCGTCCACGGTTGCTACGTCCACGGTTCGTCTGCGCCGCCCCCGGGCTTCGGATCACCAGTTGCGATTTGTGAAAGAGGGAACGCCAACTCCCCTCCTAGCCCAGTCATCCGGCGTTGGTTAGCCCATTTGAACCTCACGCAATGTGGCTGAGGTTCGTGAAGCCGTATTCACTCGGCCTCGTATTTGGATGGGCAGCCAGTGATTATCTCGTCAGCACTTAGAGTCCATTCACCAGCGTGATTACTGAGAATGCCTTTGATTGCCACAACTCTGCCTTCTTCGAATGCAGGAGGAATTGCTACTCCAGCCGCATCAATGGTTAAATTATGTGAATTTCCAGTGATTAGGAAAGTTCGATTTACTGAATCAAAAGAACCGATTGCAACTGTACCCCGCAAGTGTAAATCGTCATCATCAAACTCTGAAGGTGAATCCATTACTTCATCAACACTATACTGAATTGCTGGTTCATTCCCTACCATAACTAAGGCTAAAGAAACCACGACGAACACCCCGATAATCCCCAAACGGGCACGTCTACTAAGGGCCATGATTAACCCCGTGAGTGCATACACAATAAATCTGACCACTAATCATGATGGTGTCCAAAGTCACTTTGTTGCAGTAACCAACCACCTTCCATCACCGGTCCTTGACGACAAGTCAAGCGGTCACCCACCATACACAATCCACAAACTGCAATAGCACACGGAAGATACCTCTCCATGGCTGCATAACATTCAATGTCGGCTGTAACAGCCATCTCAAGAACGGGCTTCATCATCGGTTCAGGTCCACAAGTAAGTAGTGTGCAATCGTCAGAATTAGTACTTTTGAGTAATTCTTCAAGAGGTTG